>JBEPZC010000244.1:0-1519 GCA_041641035.1 Candidatus Bipolaricaulota bacterium | reverse complement strand
GAGAAGGCTATGAGGGGAGGGCCAGTGCAGAGGCTGGCGCACGCGATCGAGTTGGCATGTCAGGGAGAGCTAGCGCGGTGGAACGTCCATCGCGTTTTGAGTGACATAGCGCTGCAATGGATTATACTGCGAGAGGGGCTTACGGAGAGCGAGGCGCGGCAGCGCTTCAGAGCCGGCGAGGTTTTGCGCGACCTGCGCGATGCGCTCGACTTGGAATTTCCGGCTTCCCCTGGCGGTTGGAGTCGGCGGGTGAGCGAGCGATTGCTGCCGATACGCCCTGCCACAAGAGAGCATCGCTTGCAGGAACTCTCGCGGCTCACGCGTATCATAGAGCACTTTGCCGGGGAGGCATATGAAGGCACCAGTAGCCATCGTTGACAAAGCCCAGCAGATCCTAGACGAAGTTGAGAAAGCGGTCATCGGTAAGCGCTCCGTCTTGGAGCAAGTCTTGATCACGGTGCTTGCGGGTGGGCATATTCTCTTTGAAGATTTGCCCGGCTTAGCGAAAACCCTTACAGCGCGGAGCTTCGCGACCGTGTTGGGGCTTGAATTCAAGAGAATTCAATTTACGCCCGATCTTTTGCCCGGCGACATCACCGGGACGTATATCTATGAGCGCCAGAGCGGGCGGTTCGAGCTGCGTCCAGGCCCGATCTTCGCCAATCTGATTCTCGCCGACGAGATCAATCGTGCGTCTCCCAAGACCCAGTCAGCCCTGCTCGAAGCCATGCAGGAATTTCACGTGACGCTGGAGGGGCAGACGCTAGCGCTCTCTCAGCCGTTCATCGTGATGGCCACGCAAAACCCCATCGAATTTGAAGGGACCTTTCCGTTGCCCGAGGCCCAGCTCGATAGATTTATGGTGCGACTGTCACTAGGGTATCCATCAAAAGAGCAAGAGCAAGAGATGTTACGGCGTCGTCGAGAGCGCGGCAGCGATGAGCCGCAGCTTCGGCAGATTACGAACGCTGAGGAGCTGTTGGCAATGCGCCAGGCGCTCGAGTCAATCTTCGTGCATCCAGATATTGATCGGTACATTGTTGAGCTCGTGCAGGCAACGCGCGCTGATGGAAGGGTCTTGGTTGGAGCTAGTCCGCGGGGATCGTTGGCGCTGTTAAAGCTCTCGCGGGCGCGGGCAGCATTGGAAGGGCGCGACTACGTCATCCCAGACGATGTCAAATCTGTAGCTCATGCGGCGCTCGCTCATAGAGTGATCCTGCAGCCCGAACTGTGGATGAAGAAGCTCTCTGAGCACGAGATCATCTCAGAGATTCTCGAGCGCGTTCCTGTGCCAAAAGTAGATTAAGTATGCTCGGTCCGCACCGCTGGGCTTTCTTGGGGAGTGCTGCGTTTGCTCTCATCTTGCTTGGTGAGGCCCTGCGTCAGGGGGAGCTCGTCGTCGTAGCTCTGCCGTTGGTGTGTTATCTTGCTATCGGGTTTTATTTCTCTCTTCCCACGATTGAGCTGCGCGCACAGCGCACCCTGAGCGAGCGCCGCGTCTTGAGTGGGGAGCTTGTAC
>JBEPZC010000243.1:0-1557 GCA_041641035.1 Candidatus Bipolaricaulota bacterium | reverse complement strand
AGTGCCGTCCCTGTGCGAGAAGACGTGCAGGGCGCGTGCGAGATTTTGGGGCTTGATCCCCTCTATGTTGCCAACGAAGGGCGTTTTGTCGCGTTCGTTGCCCCTCACGATGCTGAGCGTGCCCTGGGGATTCTGAGAGATTTTTCGCGCGATGCGGCGCTCATCGGGCGCATCCGTGAGCAGCCCGCAGGGGTAGTGACGCTCACAAGTCGCATTGGCGCCCAAAGAATCTTAGACATGCTCAGCGGGGAGCAGCTGCCTCGGATCTGCTAGAGACAGAACCCAAAACGCCCCGGCTGCACCGCGATCAGGGGCGGCTCTTCCGATCTCCACGCAAGCGGCTCCCCGCACGCCCGCGCTCGCCGCTCCAGATGCTTAAGCTCCCATAGTATCTTGCGAGCTGCCCAGATCCGACTCGCACGCAGGGCCTTCTCCAGCCGCTCCCGTTCCGAAGAATCCAGCCAGTCTATAAGCCCCCCAGCGTGCTGCACGATGCCCCGGCCAAGCACACACACCCCCAGCGAAGCGACTCCCCCGTTCCCCCGGCATTCTTCTAACGTCTTGATGTCAGTGACAAAAAACTCCCCAATGACGCGCTTACGCTCTTGGGGTGTCAAATCGAGTTTGGGATCTAGGTGAGGAGACTCTTGGGCCACCACCCAATGGCTTCTGAGATACCGTGGGAAGACCAGCGAAGCCCGCCAGATGAGCTCATAGAGAGCGAGCAGTTCTTCTTGAGAGAAATTGGAAAAACGAGTTCGAGCAAGCTGAGTGAAATGCTCGCGCGTCTGGGGCAGGGCCGCCCAAGCCCGCAGATATTTTTCATACGCATCCGGCTCAGCGTAGGCCAGCGCCGGGCTCAGTAAGAACGCCAAGAGCGTCGTGCGCAGCAGATACGTGACCCCACCGCTGGTTGCAGGATCAGGGACTGTTCCTACGGTTACTAATAGTTCACGGCGCTCGCTCTCGCCAACAACGACGGAAACGTTAATATCGCTGAGCACATCGGAGACCGAGCGCGACAGCCCCGGCGCGTCACGTAATCTGATCTCAGAGAGCTCATAGACCGTATACGCGCGACGGGCGCATAACCGTAAGACATTGAAGGCCACGCCGCGCGTGCCGATCCAGCGGCGCCACTGATGAGTATTCGTCTCAAACAGCACCATACTGCTCTAGCTCCTGCACGGCGTGTCGCGCGCGAGCACGCACGATCTCGTTGGGATCATTCTCTGCAACACGGTGCAGGCTCGCAATGATCTCCGACGAGACGGGTTGGCGAGCGAGCCCCTCGACGGCAGCCAGACGCACCGGCAGTGCTTGCTGTGTCTCCAAGCACCTAAGCAATGCTGCGATGGCCTGAGGGCCGCCAATCTTCCCCAGAGCAACAGCTGCTTCCATTTTGACATAGGGGTCTTCGGTGCTCTCTAAAACGGCGACGAGCGCCGGCACAGCTTGTGGATCTCGTTTCTCCCCTAACAGATAAGCGGCCTCACGGCGCTTGAGCGCTCGCCGGTGCGAGAGGGCTTTGATCAAGTTTGTAACATACTCATCCAT
>JBEPZC010000242.1:0-1567 GCA_041641035.1 Candidatus Bipolaricaulota bacterium | reverse complement strand
GCGCGCTCGACCCCGTCAAGCGTCGTGATCTTCTCGCCGGGGCGCGCCCGCCGTACTATGATCTTGTGCCCTTCGAGCTTGTCATAATCGAATGCGTGCGTGGGATGCCCTAGTTCTAACAATACATAATTGGTCGCGTCAACAATGTTGCTGATAGGGCGCAACCCACCCTTGGCTAATCTGTGCTGAATCTTGAGCGGAGACGGCCCCCATCGCAGATCACTGAAGATACGCGCCGCGTAGCGCGGGCAGCCCTGCGCGTCTTCGATCTCCACTGAAGCGAAAGACTCGATCTTTCCAGTGCTCTCCTGAACAGCTGTGTCGGGCTTTCTCAGATCGAGATCGTACAATGCGCTGATCTCGCGCGCGACCCCCAGCACGCTCAGCGCATCGGGTCTGTTGGACTTCGTCTCCAAGACTAGAATAAAATCGTCAAACTCCAGATACTGCGCGAAGTCATGCCCGATCTGACAGCCCAGCTCTGGTTCTAAGATCCACACGCCTGGGGATTTCTCTTCTAAGCCAAGCTCGGCGCGCGAGCAGATCATCCCCTCAGACTTCTCCCCGCGGAAGACGGCCACTTCGACGATCTGCCCATTGGGGAGTCGCCCTCCCGCGCGGATGACGGGGACAAGCACATTGTCTGTGATATTGGGCGCTCCAGAGACGAGCTTCACCGTCTCGCGCCCTACGGAGACCTCGCAGATCTTCAGTCGGTCGGCGTTGGGATGAGGGCTCACCCTGAGGATCTTCCCGACGACCACCCCTTCGGGCTTGCCCACGCGCTCCACCGACGCGACCTCCAACCCCGCCAGCGTCAAGCGCTCCGCCAGCTCCTGCACGAACTGGTCATCGTTTGGAACCGAGACGAACTCCGTCAGCCACCTATATGGAACGCGCATTATTGAAAGGCCACCCCGACAGAGATAAGAAGATTTTTCTCATGATGCGCTGCCCCAACAAGAGGATAGCTCAGGCGCACAAGGAGAGTGAAGGGCAACAGGCCACCTATACTCGTGCCGCTCAGGCGAAATTCGATCCCCGCTTCGACTTTCACATCTTCCGTGCTGAACAGACTCTCCCATGTCGGTGCCGTGCGTGCGACCGATACGTAAATCGCTTGATCTATCTGGTTCATGAGCGCGAGATTGAGCAGATTGTACCCCATCTCACGCTGGAGCGGGAAGTTCAGTTCAGCGTAGCCTAGCCAGCGGAACCGATCGGTGAACGGGAAGCCTTGCACGCCTTTGAAGCTGCTCATCTCGCTCAGATTAAAGCGAAAGCTCCCGCGCGTGTTGAACCCCATCCCTAGGTCTCCTGCGATGTCTATATAGATATTGGGCCAGAGCCGTATACGCGTGATCCCTTGGAGCGAGAGCTGAGTAAAGTTCAGGCCCTGGCGCAGCGACAACCCAAAGATATAAAGATTCTTGAGCAGCTCGCTGCGTCGGTAGTCGAACCCCGCAAAGACCACGGGGACGAACGGGCCGCTTGGCCCTTCTGGAGCGTCGAGCAGCCGTGCGATTGTCAGCATGAACTGCTCCTGAGGTATCCAGTAGACCCCGCG
>JBEPZC010000241.1:0-1577 GCA_041641035.1 Candidatus Bipolaricaulota bacterium | reverse complement strand
CCGGACGGAGATGTTTCCGGCGTATTCATGTCGGTATGGGCGTCGATCCAGATGACGCCGATGCGCTGGCCGCGGCGGCGGTAATGCGCGGCGGCGCCGTTGACGGTCCCGACGGCCACCGAATGGTCGCCGCCAAGCACGAGCGGAAAGCGGCCCTGGCGCATGGCGCGGGCGACGCGCTCGGCCACCGCGCGGCAGGTGGCGGCGATGGGCCTGAGGAAGCGCGCGTTCGCCGGGCCGACCTTCGACGATTCCTGCTGTTCGACGGGAACGTTGCCGAGGTCTTCCACGCGGTAGCCGAGCGCTTCCAGCCGGGCGTTCAGCCCGGCGACGCGCATGGCCGACGGCCCCATGTCGACGCCGCGGCGGCCGGCGCCGAGGTCGAGCGGAACGCCGAGGATGGCGATGGTCTGGGGCATCTTCCTCATGGGCGCGTCCGGTAAAGCATGCGCGGGAAGGCGATGGTTTCGCGGATGTGGTCGAGGCCGCAGATCCAGGCGACGGTGCGCTCCACTCCCATGCCGAAGCCCGCGTGCGGCACGGTGCCATAGCGGCGCAGATCGAGGTACCACTCGAAGGCTTCCTGCGGCAGGTTGTGCTGGCGAATGCGCTCCAGCAGCAGGCCGTAGTCGTGGATGCGCTGCCCGCCGCCGACGATTTCGCCGTAGCCTTCGCTGGCCAGCACGTCGACGCCGAGGACGACCTCCGGGCGCTGCTCGTCGGGCTGGAAGTAGAACGCCTTGATCTGGGCGGGGAAGCGGTCCACCATCACCGGGCGGTCGAACTCTTCCGACAGCAGGGTTTCGTCCGTGCCGCCGAAGTCGCCGCCCCACTGGATCCCGGAGCCCTTCCTTTGCAGGATGGCGACGGCTTCGTCGTAGGAGATGCGGGGGAAGGGCGGCCGGATGGCTTCCAGCCTGCTGATGTCCCGCTCCAGCGTCTCCAGCTCGCGGCGGCGCCGCTCGAGTTCCCCGGAGTTGGCGAGAACTTCGTGGTGGCGTAACACCGTTTTCCAACGCTCCTCGACACCGACGCCTTCCAGCGCGCTTACCAAAAGAACGGGCGTGCTCCACGAAGGGTGAGTCCGGTTGAGGTAATGAAGGGCGTTCCGCAGCTCGCTGGCCGCGCGTTCGGCCGCGGTGCGCCGCTCACCATCTGCCTTGTTGACGACTACGACCTCCGCAAGCTCAACCACGCCGCGTTTGATGCCCTGGAGCTCATCTCCAGCATGGGGAATCGTCAGCCAAACGAACGTATCAACCATGCTGTGGACCGTCGTTTCGGACTGACCTACGCCCACCGTCTCGACGAAAACCACATCGAATCCTGCCGCCTCGAGCAACAGCATCGTGTCTCGGGTTCGAGGAGCGACTCCACCAAGTTCACCGCTGCTCGGCGAGGGTCGTATAAAAGCTCGCTCCTCGCGCGCGAGGCGAGCCATGCGCGTTTTGTCGCCGAGGATGCTTCCCCCACTGGTCTCGCTGGAAGGATCCACCGCCAGCACTGCCACCCGATGGCCTTGTGCCACCAGCCAGCATCCGAGAGCTTCGAGAAGCGTGCTTTTTCCTGCACCGGGC
>JBEPZC010000240.1:0-1578 GCA_041641035.1 Candidatus Bipolaricaulota bacterium | reverse complement strand
CGGTTGGACGCAAGCTGAAAATCCGTCAAGAGTTTTTTGCCGGAGAACAAGCCGAGCTTGGTCATCGTATTGCCCACGTCGAGGGCCAAGAGCACTGGGCGAACTCTCTTTCCCATATCCTATGATAATTCTTAGAAGTCAACAGCGCCAGTTCCACGCGCGCGTCGCGTATTTTTCCAAGCAGAGCCTCTCCGCTAAAGCGTGTTCGCGTGAAGACAGCTCTCCAGCTTGAAGCGCCAGCCCGAAGAACTCCTCAAAGCCCGTGCGAACGGCTTGCTTCAGCTCATCGAGCGTCGGCTCATAGCCGAGAAACTCCGCAAGCCCTGCCGCCTTCTGGCGCAACAACTCTGAGCGCGCTATCTTCAGCACCGCGGCGAGGGCCTCAAAATCTATGGTGATCGGGATCGAGCCGTGCTGTAGTAAAGACTTCTTCGTGCGCATCTGGGCGCTGCCGATGATCTTCTTGCCCTGCACCGTCAGCTCGACGGGCGCAGGAACGGCAAAGCACGCGGCACGCGCCTCTTTTGCGCCCGCGCTCAATCTAGAAAATTCCGCGTGCAGCCCGAGCTTCTCTAATCCCCATGCCAGCGCACGACTGATCCTCTCGTGCGACTGGGCGACGCTTGCCCCAAGCAGGTCTATAGGCGCAACGACACTATAAGTCAGCTCGTGATCGTGTAAGACAGCTCGTCCGCCGGTGGGGCGTCTCACCCAGTCGAAGCCCCGACGCTCGCATTCTGTCATATCAATCTCGCTGACGCTCTGAAAATACCCCAGCGAGAGCGTCGGACGCGCCCACCCATAGAAGCGCACTGTGACGTGGGGCTGCTCATCGCATAGGAGCACCAGGGCTTCGTCAACGGCCATGTTCCACGGCGCGCTGTGAGCACCCGTGTCCAGAAATCGCCAGATCATATAATAAAGACTGTACCCTAAGCGCCCATGAGAATGCAAGGGGTGCCTTACTGCCATCACCGTGTGCTCAGACGGATTTCTTTTGCTTTTGTCAGTCTAATTCGGTATAATTGTGCACCAGGGGTGAGAGACCGTGGTAGAGAGAACCCAGAACGCTAACTCAGTGACCGCAACCGTGAGCACCTACGGAGCTGAACAGATCAAAGTTTTGGAAGACCTCGAGGCCGTGCGGATGCGCCCGGGGATGTATATTGGCGGCACCGGCCAAGACGGCCTCATGCATCTAATTTGGGAGATCGTAGATAATGCTATCGACGAGCATCTCGCTGGCGCGTGCACCGAGATCAAAGTCACTGTACACGAAGACAATCGCGTCACCGTCTCTGATAACGGGCGCGGCATCCCCACGGAGATCCATCCCGAAGCCGGCATCAACACCATCGAACTCGTCTACACCAAGCTGCACGCCGGTGGGAAATTCGACACGGGAAGCTATAAAGTCTCCGGGGGGCTGCACGGCGTGGGCGCTTCGGTCGTCAATGCTCTCTCGGAGTTCTTAGAAGTTGAAGTCCGCCGCAACGGCAAGAGATACTATCAGAGATTCGAGCGTGGGCAAAAAGCTTGCGAGCTCAAGGTGATCGGCGAAGCCACCGACACGGGCAC
>JBEPZC010000239.1:0-1583 GCA_041641035.1 Candidatus Bipolaricaulota bacterium | reverse complement strand
TCACCGGCGCCAACGGCGAGATCGGCCACGGCTTGATCTCTCGACTTGCTGAATGCAACGATGTGCGCATCATCGCCCTCGATCTCCACGAGCTCGACCCACTTCTCAAGCCCAAGGTCCACCGCGTCGTCACCGGAGATATCTTAGACACCGCACTCTTAGAGAGCCTGTCGGCAACGTACAACTTCGACACGATCTATCACTTAGCAGCACTGCTCTCGACCAAGGCCGAGCGCCAACCTGTCTTGGCACACAAAGTGAACGTAGATGGCACGCTCAATCTCTTAGAGATGGCCGTTGGACAATCGAGACTGCAAGGGCGAGAGATCAAATTCCTCTACCCAAGCTCCATCGCCGTCTACGGGCTGCCGGATCTCCACACAAAAGAGCGGGCGGGCAAGGTCAAAGAAGATGAATGGCTCACGCCACGCACCATGTACGGGATCAACAAGCTCTATTGCGAGCAGCTTGGGCTCTACTATGCGCAGTACTATCGCCAGCTGGATGCTGAAGCAACACGCGGGCATATTGACTTTCGCGCGTTGCGCTTTCCGGGATTAATTAGCGCCGTGACCGTCCCCACCGGCGGCACAAGCGACTACGCCCCAGAGATGCTCCATGCGGCTGCTCAAGGAAAGCCCTATCAGTGCTTTGTCCGCGCAGATACGCGCATCCCGTTTATGGCCATGCCCGACGCCATCGAAGCGCTGTTACAGCTAGAAGCTGCACCGCGCCAGCGATTGACTCGACACGTCTATAACGTCACGGCGTTCAACCCTTCTGCCCATGAGCTCTATGAGCTTATTCAGAAGTCGTTCCCGCGCGCCCAGGTGACGTTCTCCCCGGACTGGAAGCGCCAGAAGATCGTCGACAGCTGGCCCGCTGATGTTGACGATTCGGCGGCGCGGGCCGACTGGGGCTGGCACCCCACCTATGACCAAGAACGCGCATTTCAAGAATATCTCATCCCCGGTGTCTCCAGAAAGTATAAGACTCCCTGATGTCAGATTCAGCATGAGGAGATGATCCTATGCCCTACATCGCGCAGCAAGATCGCCGCCTCCTCGACCCCCTGATCGATCAGCTGGCTCAGCAGATCGTCACCCAAGCGAAAGCCCATAGCTACGACGCCGCGTTCGCTGGGCTGCTCAACTATGTCTGTACTCGACTGGCACTCAAAGTGATCAAGCTTCAGTTCGGCACGCTGCGCTATTGGCTTATCGCAACCGTCACGGGTGTCTTCAAAAACATCGCGGATGAGTTCTATCGCCGGTTGGGCGTTCCCTATGAAGACAAGCAGATCGCCAAAAATAGCGACGTTGATCTATACGAGGAGCTCCTTGGTGACATCACTAGACCCTAGACTATGAGATTGACTGTCTGATGGAATTCAGGTTTTTCGATGACTTAGCTCATTGACGGAGAGAGCACTGATCTTCAATACTAGAGGGAGCTTAGAGGCTGAGGATTCTCCTGAAATGAGTTGGGCTCCATCCGAAGCCATCGTCAATCTGGCCCGCCAGATTGCCGCGAACAAAGCCTCGACCCTCCTGTCACACGGCATGGGGCCCAACCATTTCTTT
>JBEPZC010000238.1:0-1589 GCA_041641035.1 Candidatus Bipolaricaulota bacterium | reverse complement strand
GGGCCCTGATGGGATCCGCTTTGGGGACAAGGAGGGCGAGGCCCGCATCATCGAGGCCATCGCCTACCGCCGGGGAGTGGGGGACAGCCTGGCGGAAGGCCCGGCCCGCTTTGCCAAGGCCATCGGCCACCCCGAGATTGCCCTCGAGGTCAAGGGGCAGTCCATCCCCGCCTACGACCCCCGGGGCCTCAAGGGCATGGGCATCGCCTACGCCACCTCCAACCGTGGGGCCTGCCACCTCAGGGCCTACACCCCCGCCTCGGAGATCCTTGGGGTGCCCTACAAGACCGACCCCCTGGCCTGGGAGGGGAAGGGCAAGCTCACCAAGCTCTTCCAGGACCTCTCCGCCTTCACCGACTCCTTGGACCTTTGCAAGTTCAGCCAGTTCGCCGAGGGTCCCGAGGAGTACGCCAAGCAGCTTGCCGCCTACTGGGGCCGGCCCGTGACCCCCGAGGAGATCCTCCTCATCGGGGAGCGCATCTACAACCTGGAGCGCTACTACAACAACCTGGCAGGCTGGGCGGAAGGCTCCGACTACCTGCCCGAGCGCTTCCTCAAGGAACCCTCCGACTGCGCAGGCTCCAAGGGCCAGCTCACGGAGCTGGACCTGATGTTGCAGGAATACTACCAGGAGCGGGGTTGGGAGAAAGGCGTGGTGCCCCCGGCCAAGCTCCAGGCCTTGGGCATCCTCTCCGCCGCCGCCGACTAGGCCCTTTAATGGCACCCATAACCCTGGCCTTTTAGGCCAGGGTTTCCTTTAGACTGAGGCTATGCCCAAGGTGAACCTGTACGCCACCTTCCGCGACCTCACGGGTCAAAGCCAGGTCCGGGTGGAAGGCAAGACGGTGGGGGAGGTTTTGGAGGCGCTGGTCCGGGCCTATCCCACCCTAAAGGAGGAGCTCTTTGAAGGCGAAAGCCTCGCCGAACGGGTTTCCCTTTTCCTGGAGGGGCGGGATGTGCGCTACCTGGAAGGGCTCGCCACCCCCCTGACGGAGGAGGCCACCTTGGACCTCTTCCCGCCCGTAGCGGGCGGGGGAAGGGTGGAGCGCTTCGGAGCCCTGCCCTCCTGGCTTTTGGAAAGATACCTCCTGGAGTGGGGCGGAAAGAAGCTAGAAGAAGGGGTTTATGCCCTCCGTGGGGCCACCGTGCGCTTCCGGGAGGAGGCCCCCCTCCGGGTAGGAAGCCTTTCCATAAGCCAGCTCCAGGTGGAGGTGGAGGGCGAGGAGGCCGAGGCCTGGTTCCAAAGGATCCAGCTGGCCGCAGCCCGGGGGGGAGGTTAAGGAAGCAACCGTCCCTCCAAAAAGGCTTGGCTCCTCGAGTCCCTTGGGCTTTGGAAAAACCGGTCCGCAGGGGCTTCCTCCACCACCTGGCCCTGGAAGAGGAAGACCACCCTATGGGCCAGCCTGCGCACCTGGAAGAGGTCGTGGGTGGCCAGGACCACCCCCCGGCCTCCCCTGGCTGCCTCCTGGAGCAAGGCCTCCACCTTCAGGGTGTTGGCGGGGTCCAGGCTGGCGGTGGGCTCGTCCAGGAGCAAGACCGCAGGCCCCACCAGAAGCGTTCTGGCCAGGGCCAGGCGCACCGCTTCCCCG
>JBEPZC010000237.1:0-1607 GCA_041641035.1 Candidatus Bipolaricaulota bacterium | reverse complement strand
GTGAGCGCATCTGTGTTCAGCACATATGCTATTCTCACTTCGTCGCGGCCCTTGCCAGGGGTCGCGTAGAATTCAGCAGCCGGCGCGAGCATCACCGTCTCATTGTCTAGAGAGAAGTCCGTCAGCAGCCAACGTGTGAAGTGCTCGGCATCCTCGACGGGGAGCTTCGCGGTCACATAAAACGCCCCTTGAGGCTTGGCACAGATAACTCCAGGCATCTTTTGCAGCTCAGCGTAAACGACGTCTCTGCGCCGTGCGAACTCTGCGATCATCTCGCGCACGAAATTCTGATACCGAGAAGACTTTAAGAGATGGATCAGCCCATACTGTTCGAGTGTTGGCGGAGAAAGCCGTGCCTGCGCAAATTTGAGCGCCGATTCCATGACCGAAGAATTTTTGCTGGCGATCACGCCCAACCGCGCTCCACACGCCGAAAATCGCTTCGAGATGCTGTCGACCAAGATCGCGCGATCTTCAAGATCGGGAAGCTGCAAGACGCTGATCGCCTGCGCACCGTCATATGTGAACTCGCGATAGACCTCATCGGCGATCAGATAGAGATTGTGTGCGCGCGCGATCTCCGCGAGCATCTCCAGCTCGGCTTTGGTGTAGACGACGCCGGTGGGATTGCCCGGATTGCAGAAGAGAATCGCTTTAGTCTTAGGGGTGATCTTCGTCTCTATGGACTTTCTGTCTGGCAGTCGAAAGCCGTTCTCAGCGCGCGTCTCAATGGGCACGATCTGAATCCCCGTGATCTGCGCGTATGAGTTATAGTTCGTATAGTATGGCTCAGGGACTAAAATGTGATCGCCGACGTCGGTGACGGCTAAGAGAGCGAACGTGATCGCTTCGCTTCCCCCCGTGGTGACGATGATCTCGTCGCGGCTGAGAGAGATCTCAAATGTGCGATAATACTCTGAGAGCGCGTCAAGCGTCTCCTCCAGCCCTTGGGAGGGGCTGTAGGCTAAGACGCCCTGAGCGGCTTGACGAATGCCGTCAAAGTACTCTTTGGGGGTTGGGATGTCAGGCTGGCCGATGTTCAAGTGATAGACCTTCTTTCCGGCGCGTTTGGCTTGGTCTGCCAAGGGCTTGAGTTTGCGGATGGGCGAGGCTTGCACAGTCCGAGCTCGCCAACTGATGGATAGCATGGTTCCTCCTTATGAGATTGGCTCGGGCCGGCCCGCCCCAGATACGGCACCCGTAGGGGACGTCTTACCGTTGCTCCCTTCCGGGCCTGGCGGGGTTTGACGGCCTACGTCACCGCTCCGCAGCGAGCCGACCCCAGCCAGCAGGCTTCGCAAGCTTCGCTTGACGTTTACCTTCGCCAGCCTAGGGCTGGCGAAGGTGTACGGTCCAGGCGCAGCCTGGTGGCGGAGAGGGTGGGATTCGAACCCACGACCGACTTTCGCCGGTACGTGCTCTCCAGGCACGCCCCTTAGTCCACTCGGGCACCTCTCCAGATTGTTTAAAGAAAGTTTATCCCAAGCTCCGCACTCTGTCAATCGCCCCGGCAAGCAAGAACGGGTATAATGTCACGCGATGAAGATCATCTGGCACCCTAAGTGTTTGGAGTATGGCGCTGCCGGACATCCCGAAAGCCCAGAACG
>JBEPZC010000236.1:0-1620 GCA_041641035.1 Candidatus Bipolaricaulota bacterium | reverse complement strand
TGCACGGCAGCTGCATCGAGACCGCGCTTGGATGCCTCAAGCTGCAGCAACCCTTGCCTGAAGGAAGACTCGTTGCTGTCATGGTGCGGCCAGAGGAGGTGGAGCTAGAGAACGCAGCGAAGGGGACTTCAGAGAGTTGGGGTGAGGGCTTGGTCGTGGCACGGCGCTATCGCGGCGGGATGCAGCTCATCACGATTCGGCTCCCTTCTGGGGAGAGTGTGCGCAGCGTACAGCCTGCGGGGATAAGCTTCCCACTGGCCAGTCGCGTTCGCGTGCGCCTCAAGACAGATTCCCCCCTCATCTTCCCATAGGGCTTCAGCCCGCAGGGGAAAAAGATCATCGGCGATGCTCCGGCAGGCGCGTGTCGATCTGAAAGATCTTATAGAGATAATCACGGGCGAGCAGCGCCGTTACTCCCAGATAGAACGCCAACACTGCTAACACTCCCCCTAGTGCTGACCTCCACCCAAGCCGCCATGCGTAATATCCTGCGGCAATCGCTAGCCCAAATCGAATAATCTGGTCTTCGATTCCCAGGCGACCAGGCTGAGCACGCTTCGTCTCAGAGGGCGGCTCTTGGCCAAGCATCTCGTATTTGGGCTTTTCTATCTCACGCAACTCGCCACGAAAGACCGCCAACGCGATCAGCGCCAACGCTCCAATACCCAAGACAATACCAAGCCAATTCAAGGGGTCCATGGCTCACGCCCGAATTGCTCTCACTTTCTTTCTATCAGCTTCTCTTTAGGATGAGAAGCCGGGGAGATCAGCTCATTCGTGCGCGTGCTCGCCCTGTAAGCTCTTGATGTACGCGATGATCGCCGTGATGTCCTCTTCGCTCAGCTGCCCTTGGTAGATGGGCATGAGATTGGCTCCAAAGCCCTTCGTGATCTTAGCGTTGGGATTCAAGATGGACTCGCGCAGGTACTCCTCGTCGGCGATGACTTGCGTCTCGGTGCCGTCAGGCAGTATGACCTCGACCTCGTGCCCGTAAAGCCCCTTCCATGTCGGGCCGACGCCGGGCGAGCCGTCGGCGCTGTGACAGGCTGTGCAGCCTATGGAGATGGAGAGTTGCTGGCCTCGCTCGATCAGTTGAGCCTCCTCTGTTTGAACTGGTGGTTGAGCAGGCTGCTCCGTCGTCGGTGGAGATGGCTGTGATGCTGGCTGCTCCGTTTGTTGCTGCTTTCCTCCTCCACCTCCACACGCCGTCACAAAAGAGAGCACAAAAATCAAAACGACTCCATATAACACCCATTTAGGTATACTCACTGTCATCTACCTCCATACGATATTATTTTAGCGCAAGCTCTTGATGTATTCAATGAGCGCTTGAAGTTCTTCGTCGCTGAAGCGCCCCTCGTAACTGGGCATCACGTTCTGAAAGTTTTTCACGATCTTAGCTGCCGGCTGCACAATGGACTCGCGCAGGTACTCCTCATCAGCGATGACTTGCGTCTCGGTGCCGTCAGGCAGTACGACCTCGACTTCGTGCTCGTAAAGCCCCTTCCATGTCGGGCCGACGTTGGGCGAGCCGTCAATACTATGACACGCCACGCAGCCTACGCTGCGATAGAGCTCTCTCCCCTTGGCGATACGCGGGTCTTCAGCAGGCGGAGGAGT
>JBEPZC010000235.1:0-1650 GCA_041641035.1 Candidatus Bipolaricaulota bacterium | reverse complement strand
GAGCGCTGCAAGCTCTCAGCCATTTGATTGAAAGTCTCCCCCAAGCGTCCCAACTCGTCACTACTGGTGATGTGCACGCGCGGCTCCAATCTCCCTTGAGAGATCTGCTCAGCAGCCAGACGGAGCTCTGTGAGCGGCCGCGCCAAGCGCCGCATGAAGAGTATCCCCAGCCCTAAGGCGATGGCGAGCGCTATGCCCCCTGCCACGAGAATGGAATCACGTACCGACTGAGAGAACTCTTGCTCCAAGGGGTTGAACGTGCCCGCAGGAATCCCCATAATCAACGTGCCAACGCGCTCGGCTCCCACACGGATCGGCACACCCACGGCTAAATCTCGCTCCGAGAGCTTCCTGCCCACAAGCTTCGGATCGCTGCTGATGAAGACCAGCCCCGTTGCATCGGCGATGATCAAGGGCTGTTCGAGAGGAGGCAGCTCTTGCAGTTGTTGGTTGAGCAGCTCGCTCAGACCCTCCCAGCTCCCGAAGCGATAGTAGTAGCTCATCAAGAAACGTTGGAGTGGGCGGGCTTGCAGGGTCGCCGCGCGATTGCGATAGGTGCGAAACCGCTCCTGAATAGACCAATCAGCGAACGCATAGACGATCACGATCGCGCAGAGCGTCGCTATCGCAAACGCTCCGATCACCTGATACGTAAACGGGATGCGCTGCCACAGGGCTTTCATAGCTTTGTATCACGGAATCGATAGCCGATCCCATAGACCGTCTGAATATACTCGGGTTGTTGAGGATTGCGCTCGATCTTCTTGCGTAGATTTTTGATGTGCGAGTCTACAGCGCGCTCAAGGGTTTCTGCAGTCGAGCCGCGCATGGCGTCTAAAAGCTGCAATCGTGTAAACACACGCCCTGGATGCTGCGCCATAAAAGCTAAGAGCGCAAACTCACTAGGGGTCAGCTCAACTCTCCCCCCGCGTACCCAGACCTCGCGCCTTTCTAGGTCGATCTGCAAGTCCCCTGTGCGAATGACGGTCTGTGACTTCTTTCCAGCGCGGCGCAGCACTGCATGGATGCGAGCGACAAGCTCTCTCAAGCTGAAAGGCTTCTCCAAGTAATCATCAGCGCCCAGCTCTAACCCTTGGACGCGCGCCGGCTCGCCCACGCGTGCCGTCAGCATGATGATGGGCACATCAGAGTCCTTGCGAATCTGATGACAGACCTCCCACCCGTCGACTTTCGGCAACATCAAATCGAGCACGATGAGATCGGGCTGTCGGCGCGCGAATGCTTCGAGCGCCGCTTGGCCATCAAGCGCGATCTCTACTGAAAACCCCGCGTTGCGTAGATAGAGTGCGATCGCTTGAGCGAGCTTCTCTTCGTCTTCAACGACCAAGATAGATGCCTTCACGCTTCTATTATATCGCTGAATAGGGGAGGTGGGAGCCCGATCTCGCATCGGGCTCCCAAGCGCTCCCGCTTGGGGGAAGGAGAATGCACCACGGGCAACAGAACAGCGCTTCGGTCTGTCTAGAAACCACCTCGCTTTCCTGGGCCAAATCCGAACCGTCCAAAGCGCCTGCCCACAGGCAGCTTGGTCACACTGAGAACATTGCCGTTGCCGGCGTCCACGATGACGAGCACGGAGCTTCCGTCAGCGGCCAAAACGACGACGTCATACACGACGTAGCCGTTGCG
>JBEPZC010000234.1:0-1656 GCA_041641035.1 Candidatus Bipolaricaulota bacterium | reverse complement strand
TTTTTTCGCACTTGCAGAGCGCTTGGATTTGCTCTAGAGTAGAGACGACAGCGAGGTGTCAGAAGCTATGGCCGACCGATCCCGAAACCGACGCAACGGCGAAGAACGACCGCCCTTCGAGCCTTCTGGCCCAGGCCGACCCGAAAGCCGCATACGCGCTCTGGCCATCCTAGAAGAGATCCTCAGATACACGCCGCAGAACGACCCGAGAATGGGGCTGCTGGAACTGTTGTACGAGCAGCTCCAAGCCGATGAGCGCCAGCTCCGCGAAGCTCAAGAGACCATCAGACAGTTCAACGAGACCTATGAGAAGTTGACATCCCCAGCCAATCGCATCGGCACCTTCTTGGGAAGCCCTCAAGAGGGGATCGCCTACATCGCGGTAGGGGACGCCGAGTATTATGCCAACGTCGACCCCAATCTCGACATCAAGAAACTGAAAGTGGGCACGCGGGTCAAGATCAATGAAGCGTTTGCCGTGATTGGGGATATCGGCTATCACCCCGAAGGGCCGATCGTGAAAGTCACCGAAGTCCTGCCCGATGGCCGACTGAGAATCGCCATGGACGCCCAGATGGTCTCTGGACGGATCGTGCTGCGCTCGTCAGATCTGTCTGAAAAATCCCTGAAAGTTGGCGACGAAGTGCGCCTGGAGCCGACGATGCGCGTGGCTCTGGAGCACTTTCAGAAGTCTGAGGTGCGCGGATATTTCTTGGAGAAGATCCCCGAAATCCCCTGGGAGAAAATCGGCGGTCAAGAAGAGGCGATCAATCTCATTCGCGATACGATAGAGCGCCCGCTGCTCTACCCCGAACTGTATAAGAAGTTTGGCAAGCGCTCCCTGAAGGGGATTCTGCTCTACGGCCCCCCAGGATGCGGCAAGACGTTGATCGGGAAGGCGACGGCATACAATCTCACTCAAGCGTATCGGGAGCGCACCGGTCGCGACGTGCGCGAGTATTTTATGCTCATCAATGGACCCCAATTGCTCAATATGTGGCTGGGCGAGACGGAGCGCTTCATCCGAGAGATCTTTGCTGCGGCCCGCGAGCGTGCCAAGGAGGGGTACTTGGTCTTCATCTTCATTGACGAAGCGGACTCGCTCTTGCGCGTGCGCAGCTCCGGACGATACTTGAACATCGCCAACACCGTGGTGCCCCAGTTCGCCGCGGAGATGGACGGATTGGTCTCGCTGGAAAACGTCGTGGTGATGCTGACCAGCAACCGTCCAGACTACATTGACCCGGCGATTCTCAGGCCGGAGCGCATCGATAGAAAAGTGAAAGTGGGGCGTCCCAACCGCGACGCATCACGCGATATCTTTGCGATCTATCTCGATGAGAACGTGCCTCTCGACCCGGAAACGGTTCGAGAGTATGGGAGCGCGGAGCGCGCGCGGCGGGCGCTGGTCGAGCAAGCGGCTGATTATCTCTTCAGAAGAGATCGGGAGACGGCGTTTGTGGAGGTCTTGCTCAAGAGTGGGCGACGCGAGACGCTCCATTGGTGCGATCTCGTCAGTGGCGCCCTCATTATGTCTGCCGTCGAACGCGCAAAAGAGATGGCGATCAGGCGCTGCATCGAGAAGAACTCCGATCAAGAGGGCGTTCGCTTAGAAGACCTCAAAGAGGCGCTGCGCCAAGAGTACAAGGAGAGCGA
>JBEPZC010000233.1:0-1658 GCA_041641035.1 Candidatus Bipolaricaulota bacterium | reverse complement strand
AGAAGAGGGGCTGGGGGTGAGGGCCAAGACCCCCACCTTGCGGCCTTGAGCGACCAAAGAAAGAGCTATGGCTTCGGCTTGACCCCGCTCTGCGAGC
The DNA here is from genome assembly GCA_041641035.1 of Candidatus Bipolaricaulota bacterium. Classification (GTDB taxonomy): domain Bacteria; phylum Bipolaricaulota; class Bipolaricaulia; order RBG-16-55-9; family DRXL01; genus JANXCC01. The sequence goes on along the minus strand of JBEPZC010000233.1, from coordinate 1,561 downwards.
ATAACTTTGGCTTTTGGCGCGTAATGGCGATAGCGCGTCCCTGGGGAACGCTTGGCTGCCTCTGTCGCTGAAGAGCTAAGCAGCTGCACCGTGCCCACAATCTCACGCAGCGCTTCTAGAGTCACCCCACCGGGTCGCAGGACCATGGGCGGCTCTTGAGTCAGATCTAAGACAGTCGACTCGACGCCGATGGGGGTGGGACCACCATCGAGGATCAGCTCGATCCGTCCGGCAAGATCCTCCAGAACGTGCTGGGCTGTGGTTGGGCTGGGCCGGCCAAATCGATTCGCCGAGGGTGCGGCGATGGGGCACTCGCTCAACTCGATGAGCCTTCGTGCGACAGGATGCGCCGGGGCGCGCACGGCAACGGTCTCTAATCCCCCGGTGGTGACAGCGGGGACCCTTTCAGTCTTGGGCAAGACGAGGGTGAGGGGGCCAGGCCAGAATCGCTCTGCCAGATCCCACGCTCTCTGAGGGATATCTCGAGCTATGAGTGCAAGCTGGTGTTTGTGAGCGATGTGGACGATGAGAGGGTCATCGTGAGGACGATCTTTGGCGATAAAAATCTTTCGGACGGCGCTTTCTCTCAGAGCATCAGCTCCTAGGCCATAGACGGTTTCAGTGGGAAAAGCCACGAGCCCGCCTGACCGAATGATCTGAGCGGCACGGGCAAGAGCAGCTTCGTCGGCAAACAATACTTCTGTGCGCATCGCGCTGATTATAGTGCAGCGCTAGCGCACTTTCACTTGCCCGTTGCCGAAACTGAGTCCCGTGATCTCGGTGTTGGTCTCTCCCCCAACGATGATGGGCGTCTGGACACTTGCAGCCCATTGCAGCGTCACGAGGCTCCCCGGCGACCCGAAAGCTGATAGGGTCACCCGCGCGACCGCTCCGCTCTTGATCCCGCCGGGGCTCGACTTGACGAGGGCGAAGCGCAGCTCGCCCGCAGCGTTGTCTATCGCGAGCGCTTTGACGACGAAGCCGTTTATGCCCGCTACAGATTGCACAGTCACTTTCCCAGCGGGATAGGTGATCCGCCCCTGGAGCGAGGCCACGCCACCCTCAGAGAAGACATTCTGCACGGCGATCTCGAGAGCGCGTGTAGCTCCGCTGGGCATAGACACGGACGTGATGAAGACTGCTGAGCCAGAAGGGGGAGGCAGACCCACAAACTCCGTGCAACTTGTCAGAGTGCCCGTCAGCCCTACAATAGCGAGCAATGTCGCGATCTTCTTTCGGGAGCGCAGCAACAAGAAAGAGAGTACAGGTGCCGCAAGAGCAAACCACGGGATCCCCGTGGGCAGACCGATCCCCTTCTTGGCGATCGCTGTCGCATCGTCAGAATCCACGTTGCCGTCTTGGTTGACATCGGCGGCCACACGCTGAATCCCCGTGAGCGTAATGACGCCGTCGGCGTGCTGTTGCGCAAGGCGCGCGTCAATCACATTGATCTTGCCGTCGCCGTTCACATCGCCCAGAGTCGCTAGGATCACGTGCACCGCGTTTGGCTCGGTCGCCGCGCCGACAGTCGCTGTGACATCGGTGACTTCTACTGAAAGAT
>JBEPZC010000232.1:0-1662 GCA_041641035.1 Candidatus Bipolaricaulota bacterium | reverse complement strand
CTTGGGGGCTACAGCGGAGGCATCTGGCGCAAGAGGGCGCTGCTCTCTCAAGAAGGAGCTTGCTTATGAGCCAAGCATTCGCAATCAAGACGGAACATTTAGGTCGGATCTATCAGATCAAGCGCAAGCGCGGTGAATCCGGCCCCACAACGCTCACCGCCTTAGAAGACGTCAACCTCACAGTCCATCAGGGCGAGCTCTTCGGGCTGTTGGGGCCTAACGGCGCTGGAAAAACAACGCTGATTAAGATTCTCACGACGCTGCTCACCCCCACAAGCGGACGCGCCTTTGTGGACGGCATCGACGTCGTCGAGAATCCCCAAGAGGTGCGACGGCGCATCAACATGGTCTCCGGCGGCGAAACGTGCGGCTACGGGCTGCTCACCGTCGAAGAGAACTTGTGGATGTTCACGCAATTTTACGGCTTAGATACGAAGACAGCCCGCGAGCGCATTCAGTATATGCTCGAGGTCGTCGGCTTAGCCGATCGCGCCAAGACCAAGAGCTATCATCTCTCGACGGGGATGAAGCAGAAGATGAACTTCGCCCGCGGGTTTCTCAACGACCCGAAAATTCTCTTCCTTGATGAGCCGACGCTGGGGCTGGACGTGCAGACGTCGAGAATCTTAAGGGACTTCGTGAAGCGCTGGGTGCGCGAGCGCCCAGGGAAGACGATCCTGTTGACGACCCATTATATGACCGAGGCCGACGAGCTCTGTGATCGAGTAGCGATCATAGACAAGGGCAAGATCCTCGCGTGCGATACCCCAGCCAACTTAAAGAGAAGACTCCAAGGCGCTGCGATATTTAAGCTCCAGACGACGCCCCTCGAGACGCTCGATCACTTTGGACGGTTGCCTGGAGTCAGCCAATTTGCGGGCCATCGGCGCAATGGGCACACCGAGCTCAACTTCATCCTCGAAGACGAGAACGCCTTAGTCAAAGTCTTAGACGCAGTACAGGCCAAGGGTGGACATTTGTTATCGCTCGAAAAGCACGAGCCGACCCTCGAAGACGTCTTCATTCACCTGGTCGGGCGTGGCCTCAACGACGAAGAGCCCCCTCAAGAAAGAGCGCTATGAACGGCTTTCGACGCGAACTGATGGTCTTTCTGCGCACGGTGCGCGGGCGGGCCTACCCGCGCTTGATCGGGCTGCAGCGCGAGAAGAGCTGGCTGTTCTTTGAGATCGTGCTCCCGTTGCTTGGGACGTCAGCGTTTGTCTTCATCTATCGGGCGTTGGGGGCCAAGCCGGAATTTACGGGGTTCGTCGTGCTCGGCGGCGCCATGACCGCCTATTGGATGAACGTGCTCTGGAGCATGGCCACCCAATTTTATTGGGAGAAAGAGACCGGCAACCTCGCGCTCTATCTCATCGCCCCTACGTCGAGAATGGCGATCTTGTTAGGGATGGCGCTGGGCGGGATGGCGGCAACGACCGTGCGAGCATTGGCTGTTTTACTGGTCGGTTCGCTCGTCTTCCAGGTGAAATTCACCGTGAGCAACTGGGGCGCTTTGGGGCTCGTCTTCATCTTCACGTTGGTCGCGCTCTACGGGCTGGGCATGATCTTCGCCTCGGCGTTCTTACTCTACGGACGGGAAGCCTGGCACATGGCCAATCTCTTGCAAGAGCCGGTCTTCTTGCTCTCGGGATTTTATTTCCC
>JBEPZC010000231.1:0-1665 GCA_041641035.1 Candidatus Bipolaricaulota bacterium | reverse complement strand
GGGATATTTACTTTGAGGCGTGGAAGTCCGGATGCAAGGGGATTACGGTTTATAGGGAGGGGTCGCGCGAGGGCATTCTCTTGACGAAGGAAGAGGCCAAGGAGGTCGAGAAGCCCGGCCGGGCGACGCTCGTGCCGCGTCCACGCCCGCGAGTCGCCAAGGGCAAGACCTATAGAATGAAGACGGAACTGGGCACAGTCTTCATCACGGTCAACGAAGACGAAGAGGGGATCTTTGAGGTCTTCGTGCAGGGGTTAGGCAAGTCTGGGACCTCGACAGCGGCCTTCACTGAAGCGATTGGGCGACTGATCTCCCTGGCGCTGAGATCGGGGGTCAAGCCCAGCGCGATCATTGATCAGTTGAGCCTGATTCGCGGCTCGCGCCCAGTGGTACAAGAAGATGGCACGGTGGTCTTCTCCGTGCCCGATGCGATCGCCAAGGCTCTCGCAGAGTATCTCAAAGGGGGGGAGCAGCTGACGCTGCTGAAGGAAGTGAAGCCGCGCCTGCCCCAGATGACCGAAGCCAACGGGCACGATGCCAAGCGGGACGTCGAGCTGTGTCCCAGCTGCGGCGGTGTCTTGATGTTCACCAACGGCTGTTATATCTGCAGCGACTGCGGCTTCTCCGAATGTGACTGAGCCTTCGTGCTGGTAGGGAGGCCCTCATCTCAGCGCAGGTGGGGTGAGGGCCGAAAACTCCCCGATGCCTGAGCTTCCCGAGGTCGAAACGCTTCGTCGCGCGATAGCCCAAGAGCTGGAAGGGCGCACGCTCAGAGCTTTAAAGATTTACGAGCCACGCCTGCTCCAAAATCTTTCAGAGCAAGCGTTGCAGCGAGCGCTCGTTGGCCATCGTTTGCGTGCGGTGAAGCGTCGTGCGAAGTTCTTGCTCTTCGATTTTGGGAAGAACACAGCGATCTTACACCTGCGCATGACGGGGTGGCTCACGCTCAGCCCCGTGAAAGACCCGCGATTCGTCTTCGAGTTCACGCAAGGGAGAACGCTCTATTTCAGCGACACGCGGCGCTTGGCGACGCTCCATCTTGTGTCGAGCGCGCAAGCTGATGAGCTTCCCCCCTTGAGTGAGCTAGGGATCGAGCCGTTCCAGCCCACTTACACTTTGAAAAATTTTGTCGCGCTCTTGCGGACGAACCAAGAGATCAAGAGACTGTTGCTCGACCAGCGCAAGATCGCGGGGTTGGGCAACATCTATGCTTGTGAGGCACTCTTTGCCAGCAGGATTCATCCCCAGCGTCCGGCCGCCAGCCTTTCGCCTGCAGAGGCACGTCGCCTCTTCGTGCAGCTTGAAAAGATTCTCTCTCGCGCGATCGCCGAGCAGGGAACGTCAGTGAGAACGTACAGGACACTGACGGGCGAGCCCGGAAGCTTTCAGAACTTTTTGCGGGTCTATGATCGTGCGGGCAAGCCCTGTGTGCGCTGTCGCACCACGATTGTGCGCATCGAACAAGGGGGTCGCGGGACGTATCTCTGCCCACGGTGTCAGAAATAGAAAAGCCCTCAGCTCTCGAACAGTTGCAGAGTCGAGAGTGAGGGCTGACTTTGTACTACAAGCCCTTCTGTCTCAGGTCTATATACAGAATATTCCCGCACGCCGTCACGGCGTTGCCTGCGGGCACGTCATACGCTGTCACTGTGCTGCCGTCAGTGA
>JBEPZC010000230.1:0-1714 GCA_041641035.1 Candidatus Bipolaricaulota bacterium | reverse complement strand
GCCCGGGAAACGATCGAGGGCGAGGGCCGCTGGCTCACCCCCGGCCTCGTCGATTGCCACCCCCATCTCGTGTGGGCCGGCGATCGGGCGGGCGAGTTCGAACGCCGCCTCGAAGGCGCGACCTACGAAGAGATCGCCCGCGCGGGCGGCGGCATTCTCTCCACCGTTCGCGCGACCCGCGCCGCCTCGCGCGAGGATCTGGTCCATGCGGCGCTGCCGCGGCTCGATGCCCTCCTCGCCGAGGGGGTCACGACGGTCGAGGTGAAATCGGGCTACGGCCTCGAACCGGCGACCGAGTACCGCCAGCTCGAGGCGGCAGGCGACCTCGCCGCGCGGCGCGCTGTCCGCATCGAGCCGACCTTTCTGGGCGCGCATACGATCCCGCCCGACTATCGCGCCGACCGCGAGGGGTATGTTCGGCTCGTATGCGAGGTGATGATCCCCGAGGTGGCGCGCCGGCGGCTCGCCACGGCGGTCGATGCGTTTTGCGAGCGGATCGCCTTCACCGCCGAGGAGACCGCCCGGATCTTCGAGGCGGCGCGAGCACATGGCCTGCCCGTCAAGCTGCACGCCGACCAGCTCTCGAACGGCCAGGGCGCGGCCCTCGCCGCCCGGTTTCGGGCGCTCAGCGCCGATCATCTCGAATATACCGATGCCGAAGGCGTGGCGGCCATGGCCCGCGCCGGCACGGTGGCCGTCCTTCTGCCGGGTGCCTTCTATTGCTTGCGGGAACGCCAGCTGCCGCCCGTCGAGAGCTTCCGCCGGGCGGGCGTGGCGATGGCGATCGCCACGGATTGCAACCCCGGCACCTCGCCGCTCGTCTCGCTGCTGCTCGCCGCCAACATGGCGGCCCTTCTCTTCGGCCTTACCGTCCAGGAATGCCTGCTCGGCATCACCCGTCATGCCGCGAGGGCGCTGGGCCTCGAGGAGGATCGCGGCACGCTCGAGGTCGGCAAGCGGGCCGATCTCGCGCTGTGGTCGATCGAGCAGCCGGCCGAGCTCGTCTACATGATGGGCGCGCGGCCGCTCGCCGGCCGCTGGGTCGGCGCATGAGCGACCTTTGGCTACGGCCGGGGAGCAACCGGCTCGCCCTGTGGCGGCAGGTTCGCCGGGGTGCCACGCCGAAGCTCGATCCGAGCTTTTGGCCGAAGATCGCCCGCGCCCACGCGACCGTCCTCGAGGCGGCGGCGGGCGAGCGGGCGGTCTACGGGCTCAACACCGGCTTCGGCAAGCTCGCGCTCGTGCGCATCTCGAGCGAGCATCTGGCCGAACTCCAGGTCAATCTCGTCCGCTCCCACCCAGCCGGCATCGGCGAGCCGCTGCCCCCCTCGGTGGTTCGGCTCACCCTCGCCCTCAAGCTGGCGAGCCTCGCCCATGGCGCCTCGGGCGTCCAGCCGGCCGTGTGCGCGCTTCTCGAGGCGATGCTCGAGCGCGACCTTCTGCCGGTCGTGCCGGCGCAGGGCTCGGTCGGCGCCTCGGGCGATCTGGCCCCCCTCGCCCATCTCTCTGCCGTGCTGATCGGCGAGGGCGAAGCGGTCTTCGAAGGCGAGCGTATGCCGGGGGCGGTGGCGCTCGCGCGCGCCGGGCTCGTGCCCGTGACGCTCGGCCCGAAAGAGGGCTTGGCGCTTTTGAACGGCACCCAGGTCTCGACCGCCCTCGCGCTCGAGGCGCTCTTCGCCCTCGAGCCCGTGCTCTTCGCGAGCCTCGTGGTCGG
>JBEPZC010000229.1:0-1741 GCA_041641035.1 Candidatus Bipolaricaulota bacterium | reverse complement strand
AAGAAAGTACGCGAAGATCGCCGCAAAGACAGGCTCTAGAGCGAAGATCAGTGCAGCGGCATAGGCGGGCACCACCCGCTGCGCCAGCGCTTGCAGCCATAGAACAAGCGCCGTAGCGACGATTGCCAGATAGAGCAGCGCTCCAATTTCCGAGACAGTCAGACTCTTCAACACGTGCAGGTCGGGAACGGCCCAGCCCCAACTGAGCAGAGCAACGACAACGATCTGCAGCGACGTGAGCACCAGCGGCTTATGGTGCGCTGCGATCTCGCCCAGATAGACAATATACAGAGCATAAGCAAGCGCTGTCCCCAAGACCCACAAATCCCCGACGACAAGCCCTTCTTGAGGGTTGAGCGTCATCAACCCCAGCCCAGACAACGCCAAGACCGCAGCAATCCACGCACGCAAGGGCACTCCGTGCCGCAGCCAGATCGCTCCAACGATCGGCGTTAAGATCACGCTCAAGCCCGTGATAAACGCGGCCTTCGAGGCAGTGGTCGTCAGCATCCCTATGCTCTGAGTCGCGTAGCCGGCAAAGCTCAGTACTCCCAAGACAAGACCGGGTATGAGCGTCTTGCGCTCCGGCTTCACCCACAGCAATACTAACGCTGCAAAGCTGAAGCGGATCGCCAAGAGCAGAGGCACAGGCACTGTCTCAATGGTCTCTTTTATCAGAGCGAAGGTGCTGCCCCAGATCACCGTGACCAAGACTAAGAGCAGCACCCCGACAAGAGGCGAGGGCGTCATCAGGTCACATCAAGTGCTTCTTAAAGAAGTTCACGATCTCGGTGTAGCACTTGACTTTGTTCTCGTACTTTAAGATGTCGTGGCCCTCGTTCTCAAAGACGATATAGTCTATTTGCTTACCTTGAGCGCGCAGCTCGTTGACCAAATCTGTAGACTCAGCTTCGCGCACCCGCGGGTCGTTGCGCCCTTGAATCACTAAGAGCGGACACGAGAGCTGATGGAGATACGTATTGGGCGAGCGCTCCACGAAGAACTCTCTGTCTTTCTCCGGGTGGCCTACAGCCAGATAGAAATAGGTCTTCCACGTCTCGGGGATGCGCTCGATGAACGTGAAGAGGTTGTACGGGCCGAACATGTCGCAGCCGGCTTTCCAGAGCTCTGGGTGTCGCCCCACGAGCATGAGCGTCATATACCCTCCGTAGGAGCGGCCCATCACCCCCACACGGCCCATATCGAGTCTCTTGTCCCTCTTGAGGAACTCAAAGCCCGCTACATGATCTAAGCGATCTTTGCCGCCCCAGTCCCGGTCAACTTGTTTCATATATTTGAGCCCGTAGCCCGAGCTGCCCCGCACGTTGGGCACGAAGACGGCAAAGCCGTTCAAAGTGAAGAACTGAATGAGGGGCATGGAGAACCACGCGAAATTTGGCCTCTCTTGGCTCTGCGGCCCGCCATGAATATAGAAGATCACCGGATAGGGCGCGGCATAGCCGAGCTTTTTCGCGGGCAGATAGAGCCGCGCCGAAATTCTCAGGCCGTCATGGCTTATATACGAAGCGTCTTCGCCGGCAGAGAGCAGCTCTTTGGGAATCCCCAAGATACGCTCGTTCGTCTGGGGTTTGATGGACTTGCCCTCGATGAGATAGAGCTGGGTCGGTGAGTTTGCCGTCGAGAACGATGCGATGTAGCGATGGCGCTTCTTATCATAGTAGAGCGATTGCACCACACCGTTGCTCAGCGCCCCCTTGCCCACAATGTTCTTCGTGATCTT
>JBEPZC010000228.1:0-1759 GCA_041641035.1 Candidatus Bipolaricaulota bacterium | reverse complement strand
CCCACTGGATGCGATCACTAACGCTAAGAGCTGATGCTGGGTCTTGGCACGCTTGAGGATCCATAGCTCTAAGAGTTCAAAGAAGCCTGCAATCTCTAAATGGGCGACCAAGATCATCATGCCCAGCAAAAAGACGATCGTGTCCAGATCAATGGCGCTGTAAGCTTCGTGAGGGGTGAGCACGCCGAAGAGCGCCATAGCGACAGCACCGATGAGCGCCCCGGCGGCACGGCTGATGTGCACTCTCGGGATCTTCTGAATCGCGATGATCGCGTAGGTGATGATAAATATCGCCAGAGCGATGAGATCGTTCATAGCTCGATGAGCGTTACTTTAGACAAAAGTGTGTGCTCCGTCAAATTGACGACGCACGCGCCATGACGTATAGTGATGGGCTCAGAGGTGATCCCTATGGACTTGCGCGAGGTGGAGATCAAGCGTATCGAGAAGATTTCAGAGCTCTTGCTCAAAGCTGCGCGGGCCGTGCCCACAGAGAAAGCGAACTGGAAGCCGATGCCCACGGGCAAATCCGCACAAGAGATCCTCGCTCACGTCGGCATGGCAAATTATTTCTTTGCAGCGCTCTTGAAGGGAACAGCGCCCGCGCAGACGAACGAGCCCACAACCTACGAAGATGCCCTCAAGCTCTTTGAGCAATCCAAAGCCTCTCTGATCGAGACAATACGCTCAGTTGATCCAAAAACGTTCGATGAGAAGCGCACCATGCCGTGGGGAGAGGAGCGCTCCGTGAAAGATTTAATCACCAGCCCCATGCCGCATATGTCCTATCACTGGGGGCAGATCGCGTACTTGCAGACGCTGTGGGGTGACCAGGAGAATCGCTTCTGATGGACTTTCGCTGTACCGACTGTGGCCAAACATTTCCCGCGACGACGCACCAGTGGCGCTGTGAGTGCGGTGGCGTCTTTGAGATCTCAGACGGATCGCCCTTTGAGCGCGGGAAGATAGACGCGCAAGCTTCTACGCTCTGGCGCTATCGCGCGATGCTCCCTGCTATCAAGACGGAGAATATCGTCTCGCTTGGGGAGGGGGGGACGCCGCTCGTTCCGGTGCAAGCGCACGGGATCGAATTTTGGGCGAAGCTAGAGTTTCTCGCGCCGACGGGGTCTTTTAAAGATCGCGGGACGGCCGTCCTTGTCAGTTTCTTGAGGGAGCTGGGCGTGACGAAGGTCGTCGAGGACTCGTCGGGCAATGCCGCAGCGAGCTTAGCAGCATACTGTGCGCGGGCCCACATTCAGTGTAGGATCTTCGTGCCTGCGCACGCTTCTCCAGCCAAGCTGAAGCAAATTCGTGCCTACGGCGCAGAGCTGATCCCCGTCGAAGGGCCGCGGGAGAACGCCTCACTGGCCGCGCAGCGCGCCGCCCACGATAGCTACTATGCAAGCCACGTTTACAACCCCCTGATCTTAGAGGGGACGAAGACCATCGCCTATGAGCTGTGGGAGCAGCTAGGCGGTCGCGCCCCAGATGCGATGCTCTTCCCCACGGGGCATGGGACTTTGCTCTTGGGGGCATATTACGGCTTTCGCGATCTGTGTGATGCTGGACTTATAGAGAGAATGCCCGCACTGCACGCGGTGCAAGCGGAGGCCTGCGCCCCACTGTACAGAATTTATCGAGAAGATCTTACGGAGCTCCCAGATGTTCCCCATGGAGAGACGATTGCCGAGGGGATTCGCATTCGCCGTCCTGTGCGCTGGAAGGCGATGATGAGAGCCATACGCGAGACGGGCGGCAG
>JBEPZC010000227.1:0-1773 GCA_041641035.1 Candidatus Bipolaricaulota bacterium | reverse complement strand
ATACGCCACAGGAATGCCCTTCTTACGCAACGCTTCAACCATCATCTCCGACTGACGTGGGGGAACGACCCTGTCTTCCAGCCCCTGAAAGAAGATGACCGGACAGGAGATCCTCTCAGCAAAATGGATCGGCGAGCGCTCATAGTAGAGATCACGTCGCTCGGGATACGGCCCAATGAGACTGCGATTGTAGCGCGACTCGAACTTGTGCGTGTCCTTGTCGAGCTGCTCAAGATCGCTCACGCCGAAGTAGCTGGCCCCCGCCTTGAAAACCTTTCTAAACGTCAGGGCACAGAGCGTCGTGTACCCCCCAGCGCTGCCCCCGCGAATCGCCAGCCTTTCGCCATCTACAAGCTCCTTCTGAGCTAAATATTTCGCAGCGTTGACGCAGTCATCTACATCCACGACGCCCCATTGGCCCTTCAATCTCTCTCGATATGCTCGCCCGTAGCCGGTGCTGCCGCCATAGTTGACATCTACGACAGCGAAGCCGCGGCTCGTCCAGAATTGAATCTCCAACTTGAGAGTAGACGTCGTGGCGCTGGTCGGCCCACCGTGACTGAAGACGAGCAGCGGCGGCTTTTCGCCCTGGGGAGCTTGAAAGTCTTTATTCTTCGGCGCGTAGAAGAACGCGTGCGCCGTCTGTCCGTTCTCGGTGGGGAACTCGATGGGCTGCGCTGTAGAGATATAGCCTTCGTCGAACTTAAGATCACTGGAGCGTCGCAGCACTTCTGAGTGCTGCGTCTTTGGATCAAGCCGCACGATGGAGAGCATCTCTGTTGGGGAGCCGCCGCGAAAGACAATATGCGAAGAATTCGCGCGCACAAAGCCGATCTCCGTGTAGGGCGTCTCGATCCGAGCGATCTTCTTCGTGACGGTGTCCAGACGCGCCAAGTGCCAGATGCCCTGTTGGGTGTAAGCGCAAATGATCTCTCGTTCGGAGACAAACGCATAGGTGGACATGCCGAAGACCCACTGGGGCTGGCCGAACTCGGCTTTCTCTTGAGTGAGGGCTTCGATCTGACCGTCGTGCCAGCGATAGATGTTCCACCACCCTGTTCTGTCAGAGATGAAGTAGAGCGTGCCCTGGGGGGACCATTCGGGCTGGAAGATCGATTCCGTTGGGCCTCCTGCGATCTTCTGAGCGTGGGTGAGCGTGCCGTCGTGGGCGATCTCGGCGACCCACAGCTCGGTGCCATCCCAAGGCATGTTGGGGTGATTCCACGTCAGCCATGCTAATTTCGAGCCGTCGGGGCTGAGTCGGGGAGAGGCGTAAAAATCGTTGCCGGAGACGAGCACGATGCCGCCATCGGGGTCGCCGTCGAGTCTGACGCTGACGAGGGTGTTGACGGCCTCGCGTCCGGCGGCTGTGTGGTCTTCGCGGACGCAGATCAAACGATTGCGCCGCGCATCCACGACGGCATCGGCATAGCGAAACTCTTTCGCAGGGGTGATGGGCTGTGGTGCAGTGTCAGGCTTATGACTATAGAGCCGTTGGTCTTTGAAGTTCGAAAAATAGATAGTGCCGTTGTGGACGCAAAAGTCGCCGCCGCCGTATTCGTGCACCGTCGTGCGGGCATAGAACGGAGGGGGCGTAATATCACGGACGGTGCCATCGGGGGATCGTCTGACGATGACGGAGCGGCCGCCTTCGGCGGGGCGGGATTCGAGCCAATAGATCTCTTCTCCGTCGAGGACGACTTGCCCAAGGCGCACCGCGCCACGAGCGATCAAGTCTGCCGTGATGGGAGATTTCCAAGAACCGTAGGGAGC
>JBEPZC010000226.1:0-1779 GCA_041641035.1 Candidatus Bipolaricaulota bacterium | reverse complement strand
GATCTTCTGCCGCGGCTTCGACCCGTCAGCGATCGCGGAGGTGACGCTGATGGGGATCAACGTGCCGGTGCGCATCGGGCGGGCGACCGTGCTGCCAGGCGACGTGGTGCTGAGCGATCCGGAGGGGATCACCTTCATCCCGGCGCACCTGGCGGCGCTGGTGGCCGACGAGAGCGAGCTGACGCGGCTGCGCGACCAGTGGGGCCACCAGATGCTGCGCGAGCAGAAATACACGCCCGGGCAGATCGATGCGCAGTGGACCCCGGAGATGATCGACGAGTTCAACAAGTGGGCCGAGGCGAAGGGCGCGAAGGTCCGGATGCCGAAGCGGGAGAAGTGAAGCGACAAGGAGGCGAGCGATGGAAAGAGCGACGAAGAAATGGTGGCAGAACCGGCGCGGCGCGAGCCGGCGCGGCTTCCTGAAGACGGCGGCCGGCGCGGCGGCCGCAGGATTCTGGGCCGAGGAGACGATCCAGGCTTACCAGAACCACGTCAACACGAACTCGAAGCCGTCGGCGCTGCGGATCACGGACCTGCGGTTCGCGCACATCGTGAATGCGCCGATGCGCGTGCCGATCATCCGCATCGACACCAACCAGGGCATCTCGGGCTACGGAGAGGTGCGCGACGGGGCGAGCGTCACTTACGCGCTGCTGCTGAAGTCGCGCATCCTGGGCGAGAACCCGTGCAACGTGGACAAGGTGTTCCGCAAGATCAAGCAGTTCGGCTTCCACGCCCGGCAGGCGGGCGGCGTGTGCGGCGTGGAGATGGCGCTGTGGGACCTGGCGGGCAAGGCCTACAACGTGCCGGCCTACCAGTTGCTCGGCGGGAAGTTCCGCGACCGCATCCGGCTGTACGCGGACACGACCGAATCGCATGATCCGAAAGAATACGGAGAGCGGCTGAAGAAGCGCCGCGAGCAGGGCTTCACGTGGCTGAAGATGGATCTGGGCATCGACCTGGTGGAGAAGATCCCCGGCGCGATCACGGCGCCGGCGGGGGTGACGCAGCGGTCGTCGACGTGGACCAAGCATATGTTCACCGGGATGGAGCTGACCGAGAAGGGCATCGGGCTGATGGCGGACTACGTGGCCCAGGTTCGCGAGATCGTGGGCTGGGACATCCCGCTGGCAGCCGACCACTTCGGGCACATCGGCGTGAACAGCTGCATCCGGCTGGGCAAGGCGCTGGAGAAGTACAACCTGGCGTGGCTGGAAGACATGATCCCCTGGACGGAGACGGAGCTGTGGAAGCAGATCACGCTGGCGGTGGACATTCCGACGCTCACTGGCGAGGACATCTACCTGAAAGAGCCGTTCATCGAGCTGGCGAAGAACCATGCGGTGGACATCTTCCATCCCGACCTGGCGTCGTCCGGCGGGCTGCTGGAGACGAAGAAGATCGGCGACGCGGTGATGGAGTACGGCCACGCCATGGCGATGCACTTTGCGGGCACGCCGATCTCGTTCATGGCGAACGTGCACTGCGCGGCAGCGACGGAAAACTTCCTGGTGCTGGAGCATCACTCGGTGGACGTGCCGTGGTGGTCCAATCTGGTGACGGGCAACGAGCAGCCGCTGTACGAGAAGGGCTTCGCCGTGGTGCCGGAGAAACCGGGGCTCGGCGTGGAGCCCAACCCGGACGAGGTGAAGAAGCACCTGGCGCCGGGCACCGGCTACTTCGAGCCGACCGAGAACTGGAACAACGAGCGGAGCTGGGACCGGCTGTATAGCTGAACCTGGCGAAATGAACGCGGGCGGCGCGGCGAGGCTGCGCCGC
>JBEPZC010000225.1:0-1793 GCA_041641035.1 Candidatus Bipolaricaulota bacterium | reverse complement strand
AAGTGCAGGCTATTCGTATGCAGCTGGGCGAGCCCGACAGCAGTGGGCGGCGCCGGCCGGTTCCCATCCCCGGATCAGAGTTTGTCATGTACGCCGACTCCGTGCTCAAAGCCGTTGGGGAGGAGCCCGATCTGGCGTTCTTATCTGAGACCCTTCAGACCAGCGAAGGGATCGTGATCCAGCGCTCTGGGGGGCTGTTAGAACGTGCAGGGATCTTCATCGGTGGGGATGCTCACACCGGCCCAAGCACCGTTGCCCAAGCGATGCGCTCTGGCAAAGAAGCCGCGCACGCTATTCACAGCTTCTTGCGGGGGGAGCGCAAGCCCAAACCCCTGAAACTCGAAGAGGCGTTGCGCATCAACTTCAGCTACTTCAGGCATCAACCCAGAGTCTCCACGCCTCAGATGCCCCTGGCGGAGAGGATCACGAATTTCGCGGAGACGAAGCGCCCCATCTCTGCTGAGCAAGCGCGGGCGGAAGCCCAACGCTGCTTCTCCTGTGGAGTGTGCAATACCTGCGATAACTGTTGGGTCTTCTGCCCCGACGCCGCCATCGTGCGGGTGGACGGCGCCTACGAAGTGAACTATGACTTCTGCAAAGGGTGCGGGGTCTGCGCCGAAGAGTGTCCGCGCAACGTCATCTCATTGGTAGAGGAGGAAGTATGACGCCCACGCTCACAGGAACGAAGAAGGTCGTCACGGGCAATCACGCTGTCTCCTATGGGGCGATGCTCGCGCGGGTGCAAGTGATTTCTGCTTATCCCATCACGCCACAGACCCAGATCGTCGAGCTCCTGAGCGAGATGTGCGCCACTGGAGCGCTTCGTGCCAAGTTCATCAAGGTCGAGTCGGAGCACTCAGCGATGGCAGCCTTGATCGGTGCGGCCAGCGCAGGGGCGCGCGCGTTCACGGCGACAAGCGCCCACGGGCTTGCCCTCATGCACGAGATGCTCCACTGGGCTGCAGGCGCGAGGCTTCCCATCGTCATGGCTGATGTCAATAGAGCCATGGGCCCGCCGTGGTCGGTCTGGACCGATCAGAACGACAGCCTCTCCCAGCGCGACACCGGCTGGATGCAGATCTACTGCGAGAGCAACCAGGAAGTCTTAGATACAGTCATTCAAGCGTACAAAGTTGCCGAAAAAGTCTTGATGCCTGCGATGTTGGTGTTGGACGCGTTCGTGCTCTCGCACACTGCTGAGCAGATCGAGATCCCCGATCAAGCGCTCGTAGATCAGTATCTGCCGCCGTATCAGCCCGTCTATAAGCTGGACGTGAACGATCCGCGCTCCTTTGGGGCGCTGGCCCCGCCCGATGTCTACATGGAGCTGCGTTACAAGATGCACACGGCCATGGAAGAAGCTCTCGCGGAGTGGGCGCGGGCCGACGAGGAGTTCTATGAGCTCTTTGGGCGGCGCTATGGGCTCATCGAGCGCTACGGTGCTGAAGATGCTGACTTGATTGTCGTGACGTCGGGGACGGTCACGAGCACCGCGCGCGACGTGATCGACGAGCTGTGTGCTGCGGGTCGTCGGGTCGGGCTGCTCAAGATCCGGGTATTGAGGCCGTTCCCAACTCAGCTCGTTCGGGAGGCTCTAGCCAACGCTCGGAAAGTCGCAGTCATAGACAGAAATATCGGTTTTGGCATGGGGGGGATCTTCGCTCAGGAGATCAAGTCGGCGCTCTATAACGCCCCCCAGCGGCCACCGATCTTCGGGTTTATTGCGGGCTTGGGCGGGCGCGACATCACCCCGAAGGTGATCAGAGAGATCATCGAGTACGCCGAGAGCCACG
>JBEPZC010000224.1:0-1799 GCA_041641035.1 Candidatus Bipolaricaulota bacterium | reverse complement strand
TCTTTAGGCCATTCCTCGCGTACCCCAAGGCCCAGCACGTCGCGATTGATGCGCACTTCTAAATATATTCTGACAAATATCCCGCGCGGCAGTTGCCCGTTGAACGTGGGCAGGTCCCGAATCGCCACGGCGATGTTGATCACCGTAATAGTGACGCTGGTGCTGCTGGTAGCACCTTCGTTATCAGTGACCGTGAGCGTGACTATGTAATCCCCGGCTTTTTTGTAGGCGTGGATGGGGTTCTGATCGGTGCTCGTCGTGCCGTCCCCGAAGTTCCATTGCCGTTGGGTGATCTGTCCATCAGGATCGGAGGACTGATCTATAAAGACGATATTCTCGCTGACGGCGGGTTGCCAGGTCGCCCGGTCAGCAACAGCGATTTCTGGATTAAACTCGAACTTTGCCACGGGTGCAGCGTTGGTGACATCAAGTGTGAGAAATGAGAGGTTGATGCGCGCGCGCTGGCCTAAAATGTTCGTGTACTCGACGACGCTGGGGCTACGGTTAATGGGAAAAGACCCTTTGACGCTCGAACTGACTTGAAAGCGAAAAGTCACAGTCTCTTCGGGGCGGATGGCGTCTACTTTCCAGGTGAGCATCTTGCTGCCGTCGGCGAAATCTTGAATCTCTGGGTTGCCCTCGGCTCCTTCGAACGTCACGCGATTGGTGAGCGTCACCCTGGCGACGACCTGTCGGGCAAGAAATTCCAAGCGCAATTGGCTTTGCAACGCTGTGAGGCTCTCGTCAGAGAGATTCTTCAGAAAGATCCCATTGGTGAGACGGGCCAGCGAGAGCACCGTGGAGGAGCGAGCGGCCTCGTCGGTGGTCGCCACGACGTGAATGGTGATTTGGCTGTCGCGAGCGCGCTGGGCTTGGGTGAGCACTGGGCCAAAGTCGGCAGGGGCCAAGCCTGCACGCGCAATCAGCCAGATCTGAATCTTTCGCGCTTCAGGGCGCGCCGTCTCTGCGAGCTCTTTAGTGGCTAAGGCGACGGCGTCTGCCAGCCCACTAGCCCCGCTTGACGTCAGCTCGGAGAACCTCTGACGGATGAGATTAAAGTCAGTTGTCAAGGGGCTGTCGAGCGTGGGCGGGGCAAGGGAGACCAAGCCAACACGGTCGTCTGGTCCAAGAAGATTGAGTAACCGATCAAGAAACGGTCGTGCCTCGTCGAGATTCGCCGAGCGGTCGACCCCAATGATTACGTCAAGGGATTGAGGGGGGAGAAAATCGCCGCGCAGCGCGAGCTTGACTGTGGCAATTTGAGGCTCAGCCAGCGAGCCCCGCCGGTAGACCGGAAAGGTCTCGACGACAAACTCTGCCGTAATCCCTGGCGGTGGAGTAATTTGGGCATGGCTGCCTGAAACCAGCACGCATACAAGCGCAACGAGAACAAGCACGCGACGCCCCTGCATATCCAGCCTTCCCCTTTTGAAGCTGATGATAGCTCGTCTCTATCATACCCGATACGAGGGAGGGGTGACAGTCGTTTGCGTTACGTTGAAGACCCCTTCCCTTGTGCGACAAGGGAGTTACTTACACTTGAGCTTGGCCGTCACCTGGCTGGCTGGCAGCGTTATGAGAAATTCAGCAAAGAAGATCTGCGACAGCGGGATCAGCGCGATTGTTTTCATCTCGACAGCTTGGGGAGCTACCCCCACCGTCCACAGATAGAACTGGACTTTGACAGCGTCGAAGTCCTCTTCGGCACGGATGCGATACGTATACCATTCGGGGTAGAGCTTGGCCTTGGGAGTGAGATACTTATTGATCAGCATCTTGGTTGCGGCCTCGCGCAGTTG
>JBEPZC010000223.1:0-1828 GCA_041641035.1 Candidatus Bipolaricaulota bacterium | reverse complement strand
GCGCCTACGAAGCGGGCATGGCTCCGCACATGGCCCTGTTGCATATGACGCTTGCGGCCGATGGCCTCGTAAGCTCTGATGGCCAGATGCCGTTGGAGTACATCGGTGCGGCGTTGCGCGATATAACTATGCATGAGGTCGGCCATGCTCTGGGATTGCGCCATAATTTCAAAGCGAGCTTCGCCACGCCCTTTGAGAAGTTGCACGACAGAAGCTTCACCGAAAAATTCGGCCTGACAGCTTCGGTGATGGACTATAACCCCCCTAATATCTCTTCGGATCGGGAGCGCCAAGGTGAATATGCCCATTCGACCCTGGGCACTTACGATATTTGGGCCATCCAATGGGGCTACAAACCTGTGGGCAACGAGACGCTTGAACCGCATCCGGAGCTCCAAGCGATTGCTCAGCAACACGGTCAGCGAGAACATCTCTACGGCACCGACGAAGACGCCTGGAACTACCCCTATGCCCTCGACCCGGCGATCACCCAGTGGGACTTGAGCGACGACCCCATCGCGTACTACACGGACTTGCAGAAGTTAGTCGAGCGGCTCTGGCCGGGCTTGGAGGATCGCGTCGTTGCTGAAGACGCCGAGTATTGGCCGCTGCGCAGCGCGGTCAACGTCCTGCTCTACCAGCAGATGCGAGGCTATATTAGTTACGTGAAAGCTCTGGGGGGCATGGAGGTGACGCGTGCCCACAAGGGCGACGTGCTCACTCCCTTGAAAGTCTTATCGGCGGAGCGTCAGCGCGAGGCGCTGCGCTTCGTCTTGGGAGCTTTCAGCCCCGAAATCCCCAAGCGCTTCCCCAAGTATCTCTTAGACAAGGTGCCGCGCGAGCGCTGGTGGGACTGGGCATCGAGCTGGCAGTACGGCCAACGCTTCCACTTCCCCATCCACGATTCGATCACGGCAATGCGTGCGTCGGTATTGCAATCAGCCTTTTGGCCAGAGCGGCTGTTGCGCATCCGTGACAATGCCTATCGCTCTGATGAAGAGAACCCCTACACCCTCGCTGAGCACTTTATGGGGTTCACCGACGCGATCTGGGCCGATGTACTGAGCAAGCACGCCCCCACAGACTCGTTCCAAAGAGCGATTCAAAGCATTTATGTAGATACCTTGATCGCGATAGCGACCGACGAGACTCCTACCAGGGTGAGCGACGCTGTGGCGATGGCGTACTCTGAGCTTCAGAGAATAGATCGAGCGATTAGCGATCTATTGGTCGAGGGGGTGAAGGATCCGCTGGCGAAGGCGCATCTTGTAGAGGTGCAGCACCGCATTCGGGGAGTCGTGGACAGCGAGCAGTAAGAGAGCTTGACAAACGCCTGGAAATATGTTACAGTAAATACGCTGTACGACTTGTCTTGGTCGTTGTGCGATAGATGTGACCCATCGAAGGCGCTGCACCAGCCAAGTTCGACCCTTCGACACGTGGCGTTGCCGGGGTGTGCCAATCCCTGATGCACGAGACGGACGTCGAGACGGGAAATCAGACAGCAGAAAGGGGTTGTGCACATGGTAACCGGCAAAGTCAAATGGTTCAACGACGCCAAGGGCTACGGCTTTATCCAACAGGATAACGGCGGCCCAGACGTGTTCGTGCACTTCTCGGCGATTAAAGCCGATGGGTTCAAGACCTTGCGCGAGGGCCAAGCGGTGGAATTCGAGATCACCAGCGACGCCAAAGGCCCCAGAGCCGCAAACGTCCAGCCCAAGTAAGGGCGTCTGAACACACAGACACTGAAAACCCCGACGAGATCTCGTCGGGGTTTTTTTCGCACTTGCAGAGCGCTTGGATTTGCTCTAGAGTAGAGACGACA
>JBEPZC010000222.1:0-1863 GCA_041641035.1 Candidatus Bipolaricaulota bacterium | reverse complement strand
AGCGCCCTACAATGTGCGCGGCGGAAGCCTTGAGCCGGTCGCGATTGGCCGGTCCACCAAGCCCAACTTCAGTGCCGAACCATAGCCGATTCGCCAACGGAATATATGCCCACTCGATGGGAATCGGGCCAAAGATTCCCCCCGTAAAGATAACAGGGACGCCGTCTATCTCGACCAAATCCCAGTGTGTATATGGAGAGTTTGGCGCTCCCACGGCAGCTTTCAAGCCCTGCAATGCCCCAAACGTCTGCGGGAAGGGCGCTCCGTCAATGACTGAAAAGCTTGAGAGATTCGGCCCAGCTCCATGCGCCACCCAGGGGAGTTTCTGCGCGTCCAAGCGAAAGAGCTCGATGGCTTGACGGATCCCGTTCAGTGGGTGTCGTGCGGCTCCCAACGGACCCATCACCCCCTCACGCACAGTGGCATCGCGCAATAAGAACGCTATATCAGCGGCCAACACGCGCGTATAGCCCTCGGGGTACTGCACGACGATCTCGTCAAGCTTTACAGCATTCGACTGCGTCCAACCAACTCCGCCGACTGCACTGACGACGATGCTCGCGAGCGCGAGCCCCATCAGAACCCTTGTGAGCATAGAGTCCTCCTTTTATTGTAAGAAGGCGCGCAGGGCGCGCCTCGATTCCTCTCGCAGCTTCTCTACATCCCGCCCGGCGACCGCAGCAAAGAGCACCCCGTGCGCATACGTCCCAATAAAATCCACAAACGACTCCACAGAGAACCCACGTTCAGCCAACTTCTGCCCTGCTTGCTCTTTCAGTCGAGCGAGCCACTCACGGTGCTTGCTCGCAAAGACTTCACGCACACGCGGCGGCCCTCCCCCCGGCGCAGCTAAGATCATCTGCATCACCTGAAAGAGCTCCGGTTGCTGCTGATAGCGCTCCAACAGATTGGTCACGATACGCTCGGCAATCACTGCCGGGTCTTTGAAGGCATCCGTTCCCTCTAAGAGATTCTGAAAATATTGGTCAGCGAGGGAGCAGAGCACCCCTTCGATCAAAGCTTCCTTGGAGTCGAAATAGTAATAGATTGTCCCCTTGCCCAGCCCCGCCACCTGGGCGATCTCGTCCATCGTCGCTTGTTGCAGCCCCTTGGCCGCGAAGATGCGCAACGCCGCTTGTATGATAGCAGCGTAGCGCTCCTCCTTCTGTCTCTCTCTCAGCCGCCGTTCAGGGGGATGGATCATTTTCGACCACCAAGTCTAATTTCGACTCGACGGTCGAATTATACTGAAGAGGGGCTCTCCCTGTCAATGATCTAGATCATCTCCTGAGATGATCCCACTTGGCTAGCTGATAGCATTGAAATAATTTGCCCTGTCCAGCGGTTAACGCTAAACTCTTTGTATGAAGCTGACGTTTCACGGCGCGGCCAAGACGGTCACCGGCTCGTGCATTCTGCTGCAGGTAGACAAACTGAGAATCTTGATAGACTGTGGGCTGTGGCAAGGCCCCGAAGAGATCGAGAGTCGCAACTGGCTCCCCTTTGGATTTCCCCCAAGTAAGATCGATTACGTGATTCTCACGCACGCCCACCTCGATCACTGTGGGCTTATTCCACGATTAGTACGCGAGGGCTTTGCAGGGGAGATCCTGTGCACCGAGCCGACGCGTGATCTGGCTCGGCTGATCCTAACCGACAGCGCTCAGCTCTACGAAGAAGAAGCAGCCGTGCTCAGCAAGAAGGAGCGCCGTCGCGGTGGCAGCCCCGTCCGCCCACTCTACGAGATCGAAGACGTCTTAGCCTCTCTAGAGCGCTTCGGTGATCCCGTCCCACTGAACAAACCGATAGCCCTTGACAGAGGTGTCAAGCTCCAGTTCCGTGACGCCGGCCATGTCCTAGGGG
>JBEPZC010000221.1:0-1885 GCA_041641035.1 Candidatus Bipolaricaulota bacterium | reverse complement strand
GCCAGCACGTTCCAGCCCGCTTCTACGGTCTCTACCCACTCCGTCTCCTCCCGAAGAGTCACGCAGGGCACCCGAAAGAAGAACGCTTCCTTCTGCACCCCACCAGAATCCGTGAGTATGATTTTAGCAGACTTCTCTAGCAAAAGCATCTCTAAGTATGAGACAGGCTCAACCAGGCGCAGATGCTGAAATGATAGGCCCAAAAACTCTAATTGCTTGCGCGTTCGCGGGTGCAGGGGCACCACGACCGGCAAGCCGTCTGCAGCAATTGTCTCCAATGCCTCAAAAATAGAGCGCAAGCGCTCAGGATCGTCGGTGTTCTCAGCACGATGGACCGTTGCGAGTGCGTAGCCCTTCACCTCAAGGTGCAGGCGTTCTAAAATCTGAGAACGCTTCTCAGCGAGCTGCACGTTATAGAGCACCGAATCGTACATGACGTCGCCCACGAAGTGAACCCCTCGCGTGATCCCTTCGCGCTCTAGATTTTTGACAGCCGTCTCTGTAGGGCAGAAGAGCAAGTCCGAGACATGATCTGTGAGAACACGATTGATCTCCTCAGGCATCTTCTTGTTAAAGCTGCGCAGGCCCGCCTCGACATGTGCGACGGGGATATGCACCTTCGCAGCCGCAAGAGCGCCCGCTAAAGTCGAGTTCGTATCCCCATAGACCATCACCAGATCGGGCTTCTCTTTGAGTAAGACGTCTTCAATGCGCTTGAGCATCTCCCCAGTTTGAACACCATGTGTGCCAGAGCCAACCCCCAGATGATAGTCCGGCTCTTTGAGTTCTAGCTCTTCAAAGAACACGCGGGACATCATGTAGTCGTAGTGTTGGCCGGTGTGGACTAAGATCTCTTGGATAGGACGCTCTGGGTGTTGGCGATTGTGGCGCTCAATCGCTCGCAGAACAGGGCCGACTTTGATGAACTGCGGCCGCGCCCCAACAATGTCTATGAGCTTCATACTGCTGACACCCTCGAGGGATGCGCTCCGAAGCTTTTGATGGTCTCAATAATATGTTCTCGCTCTCCTTCCGTCAGCTCCGGGAAGATCGGCAGCGACAGCACCTCACGGCTTGCTCGCTCGCTCTCTGGGAGCTGCCCCTCTCTGTACCCTAGGTGTTGAAAACAGGGCTGCAGGTGCAACGGCAAGGGATAGTAAATCTCCGTGCCGATGCCGTGCTCTTTCAAAAATTTCTGGAGCGCATCGCGCCGTCCCCCCAAGACCCGAATCGTGTATTGATGATAGATATGCGTGCGATCTGGAGCCTTGTACGGCACCATGAGCCCTTCGATCTGAGAGAACGCCCTATCGTAGTGTGCAGCGATCCGTTGTCGGGCGCGAGTCCACTGATCGAGATGGACGAGCTTCACCCTCAGAATCGCTGCTTGGAGCGCGTCCAATCGGGAGTTCGTGCCCACCAGATGATGGTAGTATTTGGGCTTGGAGCCGTGCACTCTTAATAGTCGGACTCTTTCGGCGAGCGCGTCGTCGTTGGTAGTGACGAGTCCGCCGTCGCCGTAGGCGCCCAAGTTCTTCGTGGGAAAGAAGCTGAAGCACCCCAGATGCCCCAGCGTGCCCACGGTGCGATCTCTATATTTCGCGCCGATGGCTTGCGCCGCGTCTTCGATCACGATCAGATCATAACGCTGAGCGATCTCTCGCAAGGCGTCCATCTCAGCGGGCTGGCCGTAGAGATGGACGGGGATGATCGCTCGTGTCTGCTCTTGCAGTTGGGCATTGGATTCGAGCACGTGGCGCACAGAGTTTGGGTCAATGTTGAACGTCTGGGGATCAATGTCGGTGAAGACTGGGGTCGCGCCGACGTTGCAGACAGCCCCTGCGGTGGCGAAGAACGTGAAGCTGGGCACGATGACTCTGTCTCC
>JBEPZC010000220.1:0-1909 GCA_041641035.1 Candidatus Bipolaricaulota bacterium | reverse complement strand
GCTTGGCGAGCGCGTCAAGCTCGAAGGGATCTTCGGGGAAGAATGAAATATCGACGATGTTCTTGCCGCACTCAATGACGCTCTGTAGAGTCTGAAAGCCTAAGAAGCCCGGCACAGCCCCGATCACTAGATCACAATCTGCGACGAGCCTTGGGATCGTCTCAACGTGGGAGAGATCAGCGGTGATAGTTTGGATGGGGGCTTCCTTGATGAGCTGAGAGAGCCGGTGCGCATCTTGATCGACGGCTGTGACGGCATAGCGTTGGGCTAGATCTAAAGCGATGGCCCGCCCCACCATGCCTGCACCTAATATGAGAACTTTTTTGCTCATCCTAACGTTGCTCCCGTGCGAATCTTATAGCCGTTGACGAAGTCTCGTCCGCTCATGCGGCGCTTGCCCGCTGGTTGGACTTCTGTCAACTCTAAGGCATCGTGGCCGCACTGGACCAGCGGCCCTGATGCGCCGACAGCGATAACCTGTCCTGGTGCTGCGCTCGCTGAGCTTGGCACGACGCGACCGAAGAAGAGCTTGAGGCGTTGTCCCTCCCAAAACGTATACGCTCCCGGGGTCGGATTCAACCCGCGAATGAGGTTGAAGATCGTGCGAGCAGGCTGAGTCCAATCTATATGCCCTAAGGCGCTCTCGATCTTTGGGGCGAAGGTCGCTTGGGAGTGGTCTTGTGGGCGCGGTGTGAGCGTGCCTTTCTCCAGTCCTTCGAGGGTGCGCAGCACTAGATCTGGCCCCAATTGAGCTAGCTTGTCGTGCAGCGTCCCAGCGGTGTCCTCATCGCTGATGGGCACGCGCTCCTGCAGCAAGATGTCTCCGGCATCCATCTCTTCGTTCAGGAGAAACGTCGTCAAGCCTGTGACGGTCTCGCCGTTGATAATGGCCCATTGGATGGGGGCAGCTCCGCGATACTTGGGCAAGAGCGACGCGTGGAGATTGATGCACCCATACTTGGGGATCTTCAAGAGTCTCTGTGAGAGAAACTGTCCGAACGCCACGACGACGATCACGTCAGGCTGAAGGGTTTTTATAAATTCTATCTCGTGGTTGATCTTTTCTGGCTGATAGACGGGCAAGCCCAGCTCCAGAGCGGCTCTTTTGATCGGCGGAGGGGTGAGGGGTAATCCCCGTCCAGCGGGCCGATCCGGCTGGGTGACGACCGCAAGAATTTTGTGTGTTTGCGCGAGCGCTTGCAGCGTAGGGACGCCAAGCGGCGCTGTGCCCACGAAGATGACGTTCATGCAGCTCCCCCAAGCCCGCCTTCGCGGCTTTATTCTTAGAAGACTTTGGCTCCTTCTTTCTTGCGAGCCTTCGGCCCTTCCTTCTGGAGCCGAGCGTACTCTTTCAGCAGCATCAGGCGCCTTGTCTGGCTGAGATGGTCAATGAAGAGCACGCCGTTTAAGTGATCGATCTCGTGCTGGAGGACCCGCGCGGCTAATCCCCCTCGCTCAAGGATGATCTCTTTCCCATCGGGGTCGAGCGCCCGCACCGTGACGTGAGCTGGGCGCGGGAATTCAGCTTCGATACCGGGGATGCTCAAGCAGCCCTCGACCCAGATCTCCGTCTCGTCGCTCTTGGTGATGATTTCAGGGTTGATGAGCGCATAGAAATCGTCTTCGACGTCGATAGTGATGATGCGTTTGAGCACGCCCACTTGGGGTGCGGCCAAGCCATAGCCCTTTGCTAAAATCATCGTTTCGATCATGGCGTCGGCGAGACGCTTGATCTCGTCGTCAATAGTCTGAATCTCCTGCGCGCGCCGTCGCAAGATTGGGTCTGGGTACTTTCGGATTCTCAGAGCCATAGGCTTAAATTATACGGGAGCTGAGGGCTGCTGTGCCAGTGCTGCTCTCAGCGTCTGGACGAGCGCGTCAAGTCCTTGGGCGTAAGAGAGTTCGCGCG
>JBEPZC010000219.1:0-1925 GCA_041641035.1 Candidatus Bipolaricaulota bacterium | reverse complement strand
GGGCATAGCCCCGACGAAGTTGATAAAATGCACCAAGCATGGTTTAAGTCGGTCACCATGCAAGTGGCGCTGTGGAGCTACCCGTATGCCAAAGACGGGGATTTTTGAGCTTGACGAGAAGATCATCGCGGCATTAGAGCGGCTCTCGCACGTGCTCCGAACGCTCTTGTGGGAGGAGGCCGTGGAGAGCCGCCTCAGCCCCATTCAGATTCAAGCCTTGCTCTATCTGAACTCCCACGACGAGCAGCTTTGTCGGGTCAATCGGCTTGCAGAGGAGTTTGGGCTGACCCCCGCAACGGTGAGCGACGCTATCTCTTCTCTCGAAGAGAAGGGCTTGCTGATGCGCACGCCCTGGCCCCAAGATCGGCGCGTCTCCACGCTGAGCCTCACTGCTGCAGGCCGACGCTCTGCGAAGAAGCTCTCGCGCTGGAGCGCCGCGCTCAGGGAGCAGCTCGAGCGGTTTTCGCCCGAAGAGAAAGAACAAGCCCTCACATTCTTGCTCAAGCTCATCGAGGCGCTCTATCGAGCACAGATCATCACAGTCGCACGAATATGTCTAACGTGTCGCTTCTTCCGCCCTCACGCTCACAAAGATTCACGAGCGCCACATCACTGTGCGCTGATGGACAAGCCCCTAGCTGAGAGCGATTTACGCGTAGACTGCCCAGAGCATGCGCTAATCCCCTAGCCCTTCTCCCTCGAAGGGGGAGGGCCTCCCCGCGCTAGCAACCAGATCACGCCCACACCTAACAGGAAATCCCCAACGCTGAACGCGTTGGCAAACGGCACCCACCCTGGTAGCCAAAAGATATCTCCTAAGAAATTGAGCTTCGTCTGCTCGCTCATGAGGACGACGTTGCCCGAGACACCCTCGGTGAGCAATCGTTCGACTGTTAGTGTTCTGCCGGCAGCGCGCAGCGCATCTATGGACGCCGGCATGTGCCCACCGTTAACTGTAATCGCTAGAAAGTTCGAGAGCATCCCCGCGGCCATCGGCCACAGAGCCTTCTCGCGATAATTGAGCACAGCAAAGAGCAACAAGAGCAGATACGATCCCATGTGGAGATACTCCATCCCCCAGGTGACGATGGGCGTTGCGCCTGGGCCGAGGGGCAAAATGAGGAGTTGGATGAGCACGGCGAGCAGCACTAACCATGTTGCTCGGAGCTTCAGCTCGGCCAGGTGTGCTAGGCTCCGATGGCGCGCTAGCCCAATCACTAATCCTAAGAGAATCGCCCAGAGGAGAACCATAGAGGTTCTTTCAATTCGTCGGAGATCACGCGAACTAGGGCTTCGACGACCTGAGGGTCGAACTGGCGGCCGCTCTGGCTTTGGATGATGCGCACGGCTTCGGCGGGCTCGTAGTGCCGGGGCAGCCCTTGGGATTCGCGGTAGGGTCGGTCGCTGATCAAGGCGTGATAGACATCGGCGACGTGGATGATACGCGCGCCCAGGGGGATTTGATCGCCCTTGAGGCCGTTGGGGTAGCCGGTGCCGTCCCAGCGCTCGTGCTCGTACTTGACGAGCTGGGCGGCCTCGCTGTACATCTCCAGATTTTTCAACAGATCGAATCCAACGAGCGTGTGTTTTTTGATGAGCTGCCAGTCGGAATCATCAAGTGGGCCATGCTTATTGAGAATAGAGTCAGGGATAGCGACCTTGCCGATGTCGTGGACGCGTGCGGCGGTGCGGATGGTCTCGATCTGGTCTTCGGGCAGTTCCATTTCGCGTGCGATCTTCTCGGCGAGATCGGCGACCTCTTCGGAGTGTTCGGCGGTGTAGGGGTCGTGTTCGTGGAGCATGTGGACGATGGCTTCGAGGGTGCGTTGGGTTTCTCGGCGCAGTCTTGTATAGCCGCGCAGCGTCAGGTGCACGCCGACGGCGGGGATGAGCACTAAGAGCGTTTGCCACGGGGCTTGGGCATA
>JBEPZC010000218.1:0-1926 GCA_041641035.1 Candidatus Bipolaricaulota bacterium | reverse complement strand
TAGCAGTCCTAGGAGCTCAATGGGGCGACGAAGGCAAAGGGAAGGTGGTGCATCTGCTCGCACGCGATGCTGATTACTGCGTGCGCTTCAACGGGGGCACCAATGCTGGGCATCGTGTCGTCACCAGCCGAGTTCCTGCGCGCGTCGGGGCACACAGCGAACCAACAGAACCTCACGAGTTCAAGTTTCACTTGATCCCCTCTGGGGCGCTCCATGAGGGCTGCACCGGGGTCTTAGCCCACGGCATGGTCATTGACCCTTACGCGCTCGTCCAAGAGCTGAACGCCCTGCGCGAACTACGCGGTAGCGACCCCCAAATCTCTATCAGCTTGAACGCGCACCTGCTCCTGCCCTATCATCCTATTATAGAGCGCCTGGAGGGATCTCAAACGGCGCTTGACACCACAGCCAAGGGAATTGGCCCAGCCTATCGAGATAAGGCTGCACGTATCGGACTGAGAATCTCTGATTTGCTCTTCCCTCAAAGATTGGTCGAAAAACTCTCGGCGGTCTTAGAGCGTTACCACAAGCTCTTCCCCGATCACCCTGAGATCAGAAGCCTGAGGGCTGATGCGCTCGCCGATGACATCCTGAGACTTTCAGAAAGCTTTCGGGATCGCATTGTGGACACGGTACAGCTGCTCCATGACGCACTTGATCAGGACAAATATATAATTTTTGAGGGTGCTCAAGCTGCTTTGCTGGACCTCGACTTAGGGACATATCCCTATGTGACATCTTCGACGGCAACGATCGGTGGGATTGGCTCTGGGGCCGGAGTCCCTCCGCAGCGCATCAGTCGTGTTATTGGCGTGGCGAAGGCGTACACGACGCGAGTGGGGCACGGGCCGTTTCCCACGGAGGCCCACGACAGTGCAGGGGATCGGCTGCGTGCCCAGGGGCACGAGTTTGGCACGACTACGGGACGTCCGCGCCGCTGCGGCTGGCTCGATTTGGTCGCACTGCGCTACGCTGCCATGATCAACGGCTTTACAGAGATCGCCCTCACGAAGCTCGATGTGCTCACGGGCTTCGCGGAGATTCCTGTAGCGACAAGCTATAGGTATCGTGGACGCGTCGTGCATGAGTTCCCTACGGTCTGCGAGATTCTCCAAGAGTGCGAGCCCGTTTACGAATGGTTGCCCGGCTGGAAGGAGACGCTCTCGGAGTGTCGAGAGTTCTCCGAGTTGCCCCTTGCAGCGCAACACTATGTGCGGCTGATCGAGGACGAGCTGGGAATTCCCATCTCGATGATCTCTGTTGGCCCAGGAGAGGGGCAGAACCTCTGGCGATAGAGCGGAGTTTGTCGCCCAAAGCTCAGGGTGGAGTATTCAAAATTCCGCAAGGAATCGAGATTATTTCTGAACTTGACTTTAGCTTCCCCCACGGACTATAATAATAAGCTTGTGAGTTTCAAAGGGGGTCCGATGAGCAGAGCAGCGCGTGTGCTTGGTGGGAGCTTGGCCAGTCTGCTGACGCTTGGCCGTGTTGGTATGGCCCAGCAAGCGAGCGCCTATCAGCTGAGTGGGCAGGAGATGATCTTCCTCTTGCTCTTAGTCGCTTGTGTGATCGGCGGCTGGGTAGGGTACGAGTGGATTCATAGAGGAAGAACTTCATGAAGATTGATCCAGGGTGAAGGGCGCCATCATCCCTACCTCATCCCTGGAAGCGACCTAGCGGGATCTCTCGTTAGGTCGGAACCCCCTTTCCCGCGGGACGGTCCCCCCAGGCCGTCCCGTTTCTTCTTAATGAATTTTGATAAATATCAATAATAGCCATGACTGATATCATGGATAAATCCACCCAAGCCCCCTTAAGATAAAGAGCTTAACGAAAGGGGGCCGCATGAGCGTCGTGCTAAGCCCGCAACACGAGACGATACCTACGATCTATCAAGAGATTCATCCTCCTCTTGATGAGGGTGCA
>JBEPZC010000217.1:0-1928 GCA_041641035.1 Candidatus Bipolaricaulota bacterium | reverse complement strand
CTCCACCGACGCATCAGGAGAGACATAGACTCCCCAGCCGTTCTCGATGATCTCCGAATTGTGTACAAAAGCTTGAGCTGTATCGAGCACATAGACGCCGACCCAGGGATTGCGCGCAACGCGCACGGAGTCAGTCATAACACGAGCAGCGCCGCGCACTTGTAGTCCTGAGGGGCAGAGTAATTCGGGATAGAAGAGGGCGCACTCTTTGCCGTGCTGGGGATTGTCCGACGCTTTGGGCGCATCGGCGAGCGTGAGATTCTTAATAGTTACAGCGATGGGCTGCTCGCTCTGCACAAATATGACAGGGAATCCCAGCTTCGCTCCCCGCAACACGGTCTGTTCCACCCCTGCACCCTCAAGGGTGAAATTCTTCGTGATGACAAGATTCTCCGTGCAAACCCCACGGGGGAGAGTGATCGTCTCGCCGTCACGCGCGGCGTCAATGACGGCTTGGATCGAGCAGTCTCCAGAATCTTCTTGTGCAGCAACGCCCACTAAACACAATGCACTGAGCAGAACGAGAATTCCTACGCTCTTCATGACGCTATTATAGCATAGCCCACACTCGATTTGCCTTAGAGCTCAAGATCGTTTATGATAGCCCAGGGGATGAGAGGAATGATTGCCACCAGACGGTGTCCTCCCGCTGAGGGGCTTATAGCAACAGCGATATATTATCTGCGCCAAGGCTCGCGCAAGCTGGGCGAAGAGGCCTTTCAATTCTTCGAGCTGCCCGATGGTCGGGGCTATCATTTACAAAGCTTTCTCGTGCTCCAATGGCCCATGCCCCATACCCAACGGATCGTTCTCGAGTTGGATTCCACCTGGCGCTATCGCACGGCGCGGATCGAATGGGAAGCTGAAAAACGCGTGACGATCGCACACTATCAGATTGAGGGTGAGCTTCTCAGGGTTCGTATCGAAGAAGCTGCTGGGCGACGCTCGGTGGAGCTGTCCCAGTCTTGGAACGGAGCTCTTTTCGATTACCCTGCGGCTCTCTTTGCCACGGCGCTGTGCAAGAAGTTCGAGCTTCCCCCCGGCGACAACAGCGAGATAGATTTAGTGCGCATTATGCTCCCCTCGCTGCAGCCGGAGCAGTCACGCTACAGCTGTGCACGGCTGTTCGATCATCATCAGACGTTTGAGATCGGGGCTTTTTCTGTGAGGGAGTTCGTCTTACGCGGTGCTACGGAATTGGTGCACATCTGGGTTGACGAAGCGGGAGTGCCTGTGTGTCTTGAGCGTCGCGAGGGCAGTGAGCTTGTGCGCTTTGACCTTGTGCGCTATCGGCTCTTCCGATACTAAAATATCCCGATCAATGTTGCCAGGAGCGCAACACTGATGAGCGCGACGCCATCGCGCCAGGCCAACCTTGGCTGATAGAGCCGCGTGCGTGGCAGGTCGGGATCGTAGCAGCGAGCGGCCATAGCTTCAGCGAGGGCTTCGGCGCGCAGCAGGGTGTTTCTCAGCAAGGGCACCAAGATTCCAACGATCTTGCGTGCGCGCTCCGTGAGGGAGCCCTCAGCAGGATCGATGCCGCGGGCGCGCATCGCTTTGATGATCGTATCGGCTTCGTCGAGGATGAGCGGGACGAAGCGCAGCGAGACGCTGAACATCAGAGCGAGCCCGCGGACGGGAACTTTGAGTCTTGCTAAGGGCAGCAAGAGGCCTTCTAGGCCATCGGCAAGCTGCAACGCTGAGGTCGTCACGCCCAGGATCGCGCTGATCAGCCCGAAATAGATGAGCCTAGCGGACAAGACCGCACCTAGTCGCAAGCCTTCATCGGAGATTTTGAGCGGCCCCCACTGCCAGATGGGGTTCCCCGGAGCGCCAAAGAGCTGCAGGAACGCGCTGAGAGCAATCAAGACCGTCAGGGCTTGTACAGCGCGCACGAGGGGCCAGAAGCCGATCCGTCCCATGAGCAC
>JBEPZC010000216.1:0-1939 GCA_041641035.1 Candidatus Bipolaricaulota bacterium | reverse complement strand
TGGAGGCGGCGACCGGAATCGAACCGGTGCATAAGGGTTTTGCAGACCCTCGCCTTACCACTTGGCTACGCCGCCAGCAATACATATTGTATCGCTCTCCATCGCGCCTGTCAAGACGCAAGGCTTGGCAAGCACCCGTATCTTCAGCTAAACTTACAAGAGCAAGGAGGCCCCTATGCAACGTCTCGTGATCGTCGGTCTCTTGATCGCCCTTCTTATGGGAGGTCTGGGGGGAGCACAGCAGCTCCCAGGCCCCTCCGTCACGATCTACCGCGACTTAGCACTCATTGAGGAACTGCACACCCTCAATATCTCCCAAGGCGAGCGCGACTACCTTCTGGAAGGCCTGCCCAAAGCGACCGTACCCGATTCGGTCCTCTTCCGCCCATCTATAAGCCCCTTTATGGATATCAAGATCGTCGAGCAGGAGTTCCTGCCGGCCCAAGAGCTGACCAGTTGGCAGCTCCTGCAGAACGCCATCGGCCAAGAGGTCGAGGTCACCGTCGCTCGCGGCTTGGTGCCCAAGACCTATCGAGGCACCCTGCTCAGCGTCGAAGACGGGATTGTGCTGCAAGAAGTGACTGGACGCATCCAGATCATCAAAGAGTTCAGCGAAGTCTCTCTGGCTCAGCTCTCAGGGTATCGCACAAAGCCGACGCTGCGCTGGCGCATCCAGAGCAATCTTTCCGGTGAAGTCGCAGGGAAGTTGAGCTACCTCACCGGCGGGCTGGGCTGGTCGGCGTATTACACGGCGATCCTGAACGCAGCCGAAGACCAGATGAAGCTTACCAGCTGGGTGACTATAGAGAATAAGAGCGGGCGCGATTACCAGAACGCCAAGCTGACCCTCATCGCTGGGGAACTGCGCCGTGTGACGCCGCCTGCCCCTACCCCACGAGCCGTCCCCTTCGCTGCTCAAGAAAAAGAGATCGAAACCAAACCCACTTTTGAATATCACGAGTACAGTCTGCCCCGCCCGATAACGCTGAAAGATACACAGACCCTTCAGCTCCCGTTCTTGAGGGCCGATGCCGTCACGGTCTCGAAGCACTACGTCTACGAGGCAGCGCTCGCCCCCCACGTCCGCGTCGAGATTCGCTTCGCCAACCAACAGTCCGATGGACTGGGCATGGCGCTGCCCGCCGGCACCGTCCGGCTCTACAAAGAGACGCCAGATGCC
Source organism: Candidatus Bipolaricaulota bacterium (assembly GCA_041641035.1). Classification (GTDB taxonomy): domain Bacteria; phylum Bipolaricaulota; class Bipolaricaulia; order RBG-16-55-9; family DRXL01; genus JANXCC01. The sequence continues at coordinate 759 of JBEPZC010000216.1, read as the reverse complement.
CTTCAGCTGATCGGTGAGGACTCTCTAGGCCACACGCCCGTGGGCGAAAAGATCACGCTCGTGCCGGGGATGGCCTTTGACCTCAAAGCCGACAGAGTCCTCAAAGACAGACAAGTCGTTGGCCGAGACGAGCTGGGCCGCGAACTCTATCGCGATACCTACGAGATAACTCTGCGCAATCAGAAGGATTCCGACGTCGTGATCGAAGCGAAAGAGCGCCTCCAGGGCGTATGGAAGATCGTCTCCGCCGAGCCAAGCTACGAGAAGCTCGATGCGAACACGGTGCTCTTCAAAGTCCTTGTGAAGGCGCATGATGTCGCGAAAGCGACATATACTGTAGAATGGAAGTACTGAAGCTATGGAAGAGATCCTGACACAACCTGACGGGCCGTATCTGCCAAACGCCATGGAGAACTACGCGCGGGCGATTGAGAAGACGCTCGCCGAAGTTCCCGTGGTCAACGGCGTGGTGACGCTCGAAGCCCTATGGATGGAGCTTGGGCTGCCACGCGATCTCATCATTGAGGTCTTTGAGACCATGGAGGTCCGACTCCCGCCGCACGTCGAGCGCGTCGTAGGGGCAAACGGCCAGATTCTGGCACAGCAGAAGAGGCCTCAGCAAGATTCTATGATATGAGCAGGATCCAGTTTGGCACCGACGGGTGGCGCGGCGTGATCGCCCAAGATTTCACATTCGCCAACGTCGGTCGCGTCGCGTACGCCATCGCTGAGTATCTGACAAGCCCGCAGCGCCGCGCC
>JBEPZC010000215.1:0-1948 GCA_041641035.1 Candidatus Bipolaricaulota bacterium | reverse complement strand
GGGCAATAGAGTATGCAAGCCTTTGAGACGTGGCGCGAGAGCCTGCGCAGCCTCAGGGTTGCCACATGGCTGGGCTGGCAGATCGAATCCAATTGGACAGAGCCGTTCCTCTTCGCTGTCTACTCCCTTATCAAGCCCATCGCCGGGGCGATGATCTTAGTCGTGATGTACTTAGTCGTCTCCGGCGGCCAGACGAACAACCCGCTCTTCCCCTATATCTATCTGGGAAATGCGTTCTATATTTACGTTGGCTCAGTGCTCATGGGGATCAGCTATGCGGTGATTGACGACCGCGAGCACTACGGCGTTCTCAAATATATCTACGTCTCGCCCATACAAGTCTATTTTTATCTGTTAGGGCGCGGGGTAGCCCGCACCCTGACGGGCACGATCGCTGTTCTGATTACGCTCGCGTTCGGGATAATCGTCTTTCATATTCCCGTAAATTTTCTGACGATGAACCATCTGTTCTTCTGGCCGGTCTTTTTGATCGGGCTGGCGGGGTTGGCCCTGATCGGGATCTTGTTGGCAGGGGTGACGCTCATCACGGCGCGACACAATTACTTTATGGGCGAGGCGGTCGCCGGAGCGCTCTATATGCTCTGCGGTGCGGTCTTCCCCCTTGACGTGCTCCCTCGATCTCTTCAGTACGTCGGGCTGGGCTTGCCCATGACCTATTGGTTGGAGGGGCTGCGCCGCGCCATAGTGGGCACCAGTGCCAGCCCATTGCTTGCCCCCTTCTCCAATGAGACGATCTTAGTGATCTTAGCAAGCTCGACGCTCCTTGTCGGGGCAATCTCTTTGAGTTTTTATCGCTGGTGTGAGCGCCGCGCTAAAGAGAAGGGGCTCATAGATATGCAAACTATGTATTGATATAATAAGAGTCCTATGAAGATCTTTCTGTACGCAGTCGCGTGTGTAGCGCTTCTGACCCTGTCAGCCCTCGCGCAGCAACCCTTGGTTGTCAAAGTCTCCTGTCGTGACAGCAACACCATCGCTCTCGACCCTGCTACGATTGATTCGCTCATCCTGCGGGCTACGGGGCGCACCGTCCAGTGGGAGTTGGAGACTGCGGGTTGTCCCCCGACTCTCCATCGCGTCGAGATCCGTTTTGCCCAGACCAGTCCCTTCGGGGAAACGCCCGCCGACAAAGAGCTGGTCGTCCCAGAGTTGCCATCCCCGCTGCCGGAGAGCGTCCCCCTCATAAGCCGCGAGATCACTGTCGCCGGGGAGCATCGCTACGAGGTGCTCCTGCTCGACGCTGAGGGCAACGTCTTGAGCAAGCAACAAGGGCGCATCTCCGCGCGCGCCATCGCTCCTGGGATGACACCGACAAGCCTCATCCTAGCCGGAGTAGCGCTCATGCTCTTCTTCTGGGTGATCCGACGGCGCCTCTTCGCCACTCCGTCATGAACTTTCACGCTGTGTGGGTGCGACAGCGCCCGCTCGTGCGCGCGTGGCTTGTGCTCCTCGGGACTATCTTAGCGTTCTTGGTGCTGCAACCCCTCTTAATTCATATTGGCTTCGTGCGATGGGCTAACGAGATCACGGCTCAGCTTCTGGCGCTTGCGCTGAGACTGCTTGGCAATCCCAGTTCCGCTGAGGGCACGCTGGTGCGCTCCGAACTCTTTTCGCTGGAGATCATCTTCGAGTGCACGGCGATCCTGCCCATCGTGCTCTTTATCTCTGCTGTAGCGGCAACGCCCTTTGAAGCAAAAGCGAAGCTGTGGGCGCTGGCATGGGGCCTGCCCGCGATTGTCATCTTCAACCTCATCCGACTCGTCAGCTTAGTCTATATTGGGCATCTGATGCCGCGAGTTTTCGAGACGGTGCACGTGATGATCTGGCAGCCGTTGGTCATTCTCTTTGCAGTGGCATTGTGGTTCGTGTGGCTTGAGCGCAGCCGTGCCAAATGACTCAGATTATTGTCTTTGTTGTTGGGTGTGCC
>JBEPZC010000214.1:0-1954 GCA_041641035.1 Candidatus Bipolaricaulota bacterium | reverse complement strand
CTGTGATGCTCTCTCAGCCCCGGCTTGAAGACGTAGAACTGATCGGGGTTGACTCGCCCTTGCACGACCAGCTCGCCAAAGCCATATGAAGACGTGATATAGATGACGTTCTGCGCGCCCGATTCAGGATCGATCGTAAAGAGCACGCCGGAGGCGGCAAAGTCCGAGCGGACCATCTGCTGGACGACCACCGCGATATCGACATCACCGTTGGTGAAGCCGCGATCACGTCTATACGAAATCGCGCGATCGGTGAAGAGGCTAGCAAAGCATCGCCGCACGCGATCGAGGAGCATCTCTTCAGAATTGATATTCAAGAACGTATCGTGCTGGCCCGCGAACGAGTGCTCCTCAGAGTCTTCGATCGTTGCCGAAGAGCGCACCGCGACGTCGGGGCTACCGGTCTTCTTCCGGAGCTCGCGATAGGCACGAAGAATCTCACCCTCAAGATCAGAGGGCAGCGGGGTCTCCACGACGAGATTTCTAATCTTCTGTCCGTACTCGGCGAGCATCCTGACGTTCTGCGTGTCGAGCTGGGCCATGAGCGTCCGGATGCGGGCATCTAAGCCGGTTCGCTTCAAGAACGCACGGAATGCCTCGGCGGTGACAACGAACCCATCGGGCACAGGGATGCCCCGCAGGGCCTTGCGCATCTCCCCAAGCGACGCACCCTTCCCCCCAACCAACCCGACATCGGCTTGCCCCACCTCATCCAACCATACAATGCTTTTCACGCTGACTGCCTCCTTATCCCGTACTCATAACTGAGTTAACCAATATTACTATAAAATATTCACAAAGTGAATGTCAAGCGCCCCGCAAAAGCCCATCTTTTCGAGATTTTCCCATGACTTCCCCGGCAGCATAGAGACAACATCCAGGGGGATAGTCTGAAGGGGAGCTTGACAAAGTGAATAGTATCTGGTTAAGCTCAATAACACAGTGGGGCAATCATGGCTCTTGCGAAACCGACACCACTTGCGGTGCTCTTGCAGAAGTATCGTCTGCGCCGAGGGCTGCGCAAGGCGCAGCTTGCTCACCGCGCAGGGATCTCCGCGAGCTTCTTGACGTACCTAGAAAACGGGCACCGTCGCCCCTCACTGGCTATACTCACACGCCTCATGCACGCGCTCGACCTGACAGCCCCTGAACGCAGAGAGCTTCTGCGGGCAGCAGGGTATCAGCCGACGGAAGAGCCACGCCTGAGTGATATTACCGAACAGCTAGCTGATCTCCCGCCCACAGAGCGCGAAGAGCTCATCGAAGAGTTCTCCCGGCTCATGAGCCGATGGAGAGAGCTGCGCCGCAAGCGCGTGCGAAAAGCTGTCATCCCCTTAGCCGGCTGGCAACCACGATTGCTCTCCCCTGAACAATTGGGCAAAATGCTTCGTCCGGCCCTCCACGAGGTAGCCTTGGCTGGCTTGAGCGAGGTCATCTTAGTGCTGGCACCCGGCAAAGCCGTCCCGACCTTGAAGCTTCCCCGTGGCCTGAAAGTGCGCACCGTCGTCCAGGAGCCTCAGTTGGGGCTGGGCCACGCCATCTTGATCACCCACGGGGTTGTCGGCGATGAACCGTTTGCGGTCATCCTTCCCGATGATATTCTTCTCGGCGAGGGCTGCAACTGTTTGCGGCAGATGCTCGCCATTTATGAACAATGCCGGTGCAGCGTGCTCGCGGTCACGGGCGTCGAAGGGGCAGCCGACTTCAAAAACTACGGGATCGCCCAGTTGGGCAAATCCCTCAGCGAGAACGTCTATCTCGTCACAGCGCTGCAGGAGAAGCCAACCAAGGGACGACGCAGCGGGCTGACTATCGTCGGCCGGTACGTGCTGACCCCGCAGATCTTTGAAGCCCTCCAAGCGACCACACCTGATAAGAATAACGAGCTGCAATTGACCGACGCCCTCAATCTCTTATTACGCCGTCAGCGGATCAGCGCGTTCGTGTATACTGA
>JBEPZC010000213.1:0-1957 GCA_041641035.1 Candidatus Bipolaricaulota bacterium | reverse complement strand
CTGCAACCGGGGGAGGAGCGCTCCGGCCAGAAAATCGACTTTCCTAATACGCGCGACCCCAGCATAGCGCAACTTGAGCCGGGGACCTATCTCATCCAAGTTCGGGTAGACCCTCCTAGTAAAGAACAGCCTAACGGAGCTGTCGAAGAACAAGACGAGGCCAATAACACTCTTACAGCGCGTCTTATGGTCAAAGGGCCAGAGCTCTTCCCTGAGAGCATCGTGCTCACTCCAACCCCAGTTCGAGCTGGTGATGAGGTGCTCGTCACGGTGCAGATCGTCAACGCAGGCGATTCCCCTGCAGAGAACGTGGTCGTGGCGCTCTTGATTGACGGGCGCCGCTTTGCGACCGCCACCGTGCCGCAGATTCCCGCAGCTTCCGGGGGACAACCGGGCCGTCAGACTGCCAAAGTCAGTCTCAAGACAGCCGAGCTCTCCCTGCAACCGGGTATCCATGAGTTGCAGGTCGTCGTCGATCCTGACAATCGTATCAGTGAGCTCGATGAGACCAATAATATTTTGACGACAGCATTGACCCTGCAGTCTCCTCTGCCCCGCTTGCCTGAACTGACTCCCAAGAGCTTGATCGTGACGCCCTCATCCCCCATCGAGCAGGGCAAGGGCACGATCACAGCGGAGATCCTCAACAATGGGATGAAGCTCGCTGAGGGGTTCGATGTCGAATTCTCGGTGCGCGAGGCGGGACGCCTGCGCTGGACCCCCATCCCCTGTGTCGTAAACTGCACAAATAATAAGCTCGACGTAGCTGCCGAGCTGACCGCGCAAGCGCAGCTGCCCGCGCTCACCCCAGGGGCCTATGAAGTGCGCGTTGTTGTAGACCCCCAAGGGCGCGTGGCAGAATTAGACGAGACGAACAATGAGATGGCCATCGGCTTTCGCGTGATCCGGCCGCGCCGGCCTGATCTGACGATCACAGAGTTCGCCTTTGATCCCCCTAGTCTAGCTGCACATCGTGGGCAGCCTGTGCGCATACTCTTCACAGTGGAGAACATCGGCGATGCTCCGGCGACTCTTTCAGAAGCGCAATGCGCCTATCGTCGTCTGGAAGATGTGACGAGTGTGCCGACCCCCTTCGCAAGAGTTACTGTACGCCCCCTCATGCCGGGCGAGCGGTTTGCTGCGGAGTGTCGGCTGGAGACGGGACCGCCGGTGCGCCCAGGCTTCTATGAGCTGACTGTGACTGTAGACCCGCAAAACCAAATAGAAGAACAGAACGAAGCGAATAATATCGTTACCAGCGGCACAGGCATTCCCGGACAGCCAGGCCAAGGACAAGCCCTGCTCATCTTCGGGCCAGATCTTTTCCCAGATCGCGCTACCCTCACAGTCAAGCGTGCCAAGGCTCCAGAGGCCCCAGCCCCGCTGGTCAGCTTTGAAGTCACTCAAGGCGAGCGGCTCGATCTGGAAGTGACTGTCCGCAACATCGGGCAGGTGGCTGCCGGGGGATTCGATGTTGCCTTCTGCATTCGAGAGTTCTTCTCTCAGCAGCCCTGCACGGAGATCGGGACGCGATCCCGCACCACCGGCTTAGGGCTCGCTGACGAGTTCACCGCGAAGACCCAAGTGAACACGGAGGTAGTCGCGCCAGGGATCTACGAGATCGGGGTCATCGTCGATCCGCCGACGCCAGACCAGCCCTTCGGGCGCGTGGAAGAAGTCAGCGAGCAGAACAATTTTATTGGTGGGCCTCGCGCCGCTCGTGGCTTCCAACTGGTGATAGTGGGCAAGCCCGATCTGACCTTCCGCGAGCCACTGGTCTTCCAACCCAGCGGGCCCGTGCCCGTCGGCACACTCTTGGGGATCTTCGCCGATGTCCAAAACATCGGAGCAGGACGGACAACCCGTGAGTTCAAAGCAGAGTTCGCCCTGCGACGCGTGGATGATCCCGCTCAGCCTAGCCCAGACTTTAAGGTCTTTGGCACAGCGATCATCACCG
>JBEPZC010000212.1:0-1958 GCA_041641035.1 Candidatus Bipolaricaulota bacterium | reverse complement strand
GGGAAGGGCCCCCTCTCAAAAAATCCAGAATGATTCTATTAGCGTCTTCGGGCTGCTCGACGAAGAAGAGATGTCCGGCGTTGGGGAAGGTGACAAGCTGGGCGTTGGGGAGTTTCTGTGCTAAGAGCCGGCTGTTCTCCACGGGGACGACACGGTCTGCTTCACCGGCTAGGACGAGCACCGGCATGGTGAGCTTATGCAAATGGGGCTCGCTGTTGAAATTCAGTGGCGCCATAAATTGGCGCAGATACGCATAGCGCGGCTGGGGGTTGCGGCGCATCGGTGCGGTGAACCGCGCGAGCTCGTCAGGGTGGTGCTCTCGATACTCTTTGGAGAACGCAAGCTCTAAGCCCTGTTGGAATGTGTCTTTGCCTGCACCAAAAGCCATAAATTGCAAGACTTCTCCACGAGGGAGGACCATATTGGGCCCACCAAACGACGTCGAACAAAGGATTAATTTGTGAATGAGCTGTGGGTGATCGAGCGCGAGCTGTTGGGCTATAAACCCTCCCAGCGAGACCCCTAAAACCGAAGCGCGCTCGACCTTGAGAGCGCGCAACAGTTCATAAGCGTCGCTCGCCAAAAGAGCAACAGTGTATTCGCTATCGGGCTTGTCGGAGCGTCCCACCCCACGGTTGTCGAACGCAATAACAGAAAAATATTTCGAGAGTTCAGGGATCTGCTTGACCCACAACCACGTGCCGTAGCCAATCCCCGCGATCAGGAGCAATGGCTCCCCTTGGCCGTGAGTCTCATAGTAGAGTCTTATGCCGTTCACATGCGCTATAGGCATTGTGTTCCCCGTTGTATGACAATTGGTTCATCTCTCATATTATGGGGGTTTGAATGAGCCGCTGTCAAGTGGGAGCAGGCCGTTGAGAATGAAGTCCATCATAGTTGCAAAGACAGAATCTGGGACGGCTTGGCCCTCCCACACCACCCAGCGCAGCGCGATGAAGTGCCCGATCCCCATTAGAGCGTAGGCGAGGGCTTCAGGATCGAAGCGGCGTATTTGGTTATCCTGCATGGCTTGCGCGAGTGCGGGGGCGTATCCTTGGGCAAGTCGTTCGTAATACCAACGGCCGGCGGCGTTCTTTGGCGAGCCCACAAATTCTGCCTCGCGCACGATGCGATAGGCCCTTCCGTGATTTTTAATGAACTCGAAGAACGCCTGAAAACCCGCGTGCTCGATTTGGCGCCGGTCGCGCACCCCCGCGATAGCCGCGCGCAAACGCGCGCGCAGCTGATTGTTAATTTCTCGAACAAGCTCGACGAAGATCGCCTCTTTGCTGGGGAAGTGCGTATAGAATGTGCCGTGAGCGACGCCCGCACGCCGTGTGATATCGACCACCTGGGCTTCGTAGAAGCCCTTCTGGCCGAACTCTGCTTCAGCAGCTTCGAGCAGTCTTGCCCGTGTCCGTTGCCCCTGGGAAAGCTCACTCAGCTCTTCTTTCTTTGGCTCTGGCATAGGGGAGGATACGGCTGGGGTGAAGGGCCGTTCGTTGCTGATCCCATGACGGATCAGATCGTGCAGGGTCTGCTCAATCTGCGGGGAGAGCCCTTGACCCCAAAAGATATAGCGCAAGGCGATGAACTCAGTGAGGCCGATCAGAGAGAACGAGATGGTTTCCGGATCAAGAGGACGGAACTGCTGAGCGCTTTGCCCTTGTTGGAGGATTGCTTGATAGAAGTGTGCTAATCTCCCATAGAGCTGTTTAGGAAGTTCAGGGTGGATGAATTCCGCTTCGCGGAAGACCCGATAGAGCGCAGTCTGGGAACGGATAAACTCCAGATGAGTTTTGAGAGCCGCTTGGAGCTGCTCCAGTGCCGATAGAGTCGGATCGACGCTGAGGCGTGCCTCGAGCTGGTCTGCCATATGCTTGACGAGGGTGAGGAAGAGATGTTCTTTATCCGAGAAGTATTGGTAGAACGTGCCGTTGGCGACGCGGCTGCGGCGG
>JBEPZC010000211.1:0-1969 GCA_041641035.1 Candidatus Bipolaricaulota bacterium | reverse complement strand
GAAAGCGTTCCATAGCGGAGCCGCTCGACCAGCCGTGAATGGGCAACGTCGGCTGAAGGCTCTTGGCAATGCGCCAAAAATCTATCTTGAGCCACTCCCGCTCTAAGTCAGCGACGCTGATCCCCGCGGCATAGACCCCACCACAGAGCGCGCCGATGGAGCTCCCCACAACCAGAGAGATCGGGATCTTCTGCTCCGTGAGCACCTTCAGCACGCCAACGTGAGCTGCCCCTCGGGGGCCACCGCTGCTGAGCACTAATGCGATCTTCTTCTTCATGAGAAGTTCGATAGTATTATAGAAATCTTAAGATGGGCGTGTCAATTTGACTTCTCGCGTGCTCTGCGATACTGTGAAAGACCACTATACGCAAAGGGTGAGAGATATGGAACTGCTCAAGAAGCTGTGTGAGGCTCACGGCGTGCCGGGACGTGAAGAGGCCGTGCGCGCGCTGGTCACATCAGAACTCAAGAAAATCTGCGATGAGATTCGCACCGATGCCCTAGGGAATGTCATCGCGCTGAAGAAGGGCGCTGGGCGTGGCCCCAAGGTGATGCTTGCCGCCCACATAGATGAGATCGGCTTTTTAGTCTCGCACGTTGACGAGAAGAGCGGCTTCTTACGGATCGATCCTGTGGGGGGATTCGACCCTCGTGTGCTGATGGCCCAGCGCGTTCTTGTGCATACCGACAGCGGGGACTTGCTAGGGATCATCGGGTCGAAGCCCCCGCATATTCTCTCGGAAGAAGAGCGCAAAAAGCCGTTGGAGCTCAAAGATCTCTTTATAGACTTAGGGCTGCCGGCAGAGGAAGTGAAGAAGCGCGTCAACATTGGGGATTTCGTCACGCTGCAGCAGGACTTCACGGAGGTGGGCAATCTCGTCTCGTGCAAGGCGCTCGATGATCGTGTGGGCGTCTATGTCATGATTGAAGCAGTGAGGAAAGCGAAGAAGCACGTCTGCGATGTGTATGTTGTGGCGACGACGCAGGAGGAAGTTGGCGTGCGCGGGGCGCGGGTCTCGAGCTTTCACATTGCACCGGACATAGGGATCGCACTCGATGTGACAGTCGCTAGCGACGTGCCCGGCGCAGCTGAGCACGAACACGTCACAAAATTAGGCGCGGGCGTCGCTATTAAGATTAAAGATTCGCTCTCGATCTCCAACCCCAAGCTCGTGCGCGCCATGCGCCAGCTTGCCGAGCAGAAGAAGATCAAGTATCAGATGGAGATCCTGCCTCGTGGCGGCACCGATGCCGGAGCGATTCAGATGACTCGTGAGGGCGTCGCCGCGATCACGATCTCCATCCCGACTCGGTATTTGCATTCGGTCGTCGAAGCTGCCCATAAAGATGACATCCAGGCTGCCATTGACTTACTCGCAGCGTTTTTGGAAACAGCACATGAGGTGGACTATAGCTTGTAAGGAGGGATCATGAGGCGTGCGTTTGTTGGTGGCGGTCTGTTGGCACTGATCTTTGTGGGAGTAAGCGCAACGTGTTGGGCACAAGAGAGCAATCTTTCGGAAGGGCGATTTGTAGGGATTGGGACGCGCTTTCTGCCCAGCGTGCTCATGCCCATTGGCCCCAGTGATGTCGATCCCGCGCTGGGCGCAGCGCTCACCGGGCAGTATTGGATCAGCGATCTGGTGGCGCTCGAAGTTGGCGGCTGGATGTCGGGATTTACTGATTCATGGAACCCGCGTAGCTTCACGAGTCTGTCGGGAGGACTGCTGCTGAAGCTCTCCGATAACCCCCACGATGATCTCTATATAATTGCGCGAGCGATCAGCGTCCAGAGCGCGTATAGAAGTTATATTATTTATCGTGAGGGCGAGCCGCCCGTAGAAGTTCAAGACGACAAAATTATGCCACCCTATCCCTGGCCTAGCTATGAGAGCCGCTCGTCTACGCTTGCGTTTGAAGTCACCGCGGGGATCGAGCGGAGTTGGTCGGCTCAGGTGACGACGAACTT
>JBEPZC010000210.1:0-2012 GCA_041641035.1 Candidatus Bipolaricaulota bacterium | reverse complement strand
CTGAGATTCTGCGATAAGCGCCGTTGCAGAACAAATAATAATAAGAGTGCGTTGACGATGCCCGCTATGGAGGTCGCCAGCGCCAACCCGCCCACGCCCATCGGTCCGACAAGAGCATAGTCTAAGATGACGTTGAGCGCGACCGTGACCGCTCCGACACGGAGCGGCGTGCGCGTGTCTTGGAGGGCATAGAACGCTCGCGTCCACAGATACGCGAACGCGTAGCCGATCAACCCCGGCAAATAATATATCAGGGCGTATGTTGTCAGGCGCGTGTCTTCCAGGGTGAAATTGCCGTGCTCAAAGAGCAACCGGATGATGGGCTGGGCAAGCGCGAAGAGCCCTGCCGTCGCGGGCAGGAGGATAAAGAGCGAGAACTGTGCGCTCTCGCGCAGAGTCCGCGCGAAGGACTCTGTGTCTTTTTCGGCAGCGTGGGCGGCGAGCTTGGGCAAGATGACGCTCCCCACGGAGACGACGAACAGCCCCATGGGCAGCTGAAAGAGCCTGATCGCGTACTGCAGCGCCGAGATGCTCCCTTCGGCTAGGTGCGACGCGAGCTTGTTATCTACGATGCTATTGATCTGGAAGATCGCTAACCCCACGACCGAGGGGAGCATCAGCCTGAAGAGCTTGTGCAGGCCCTCGTCGTGCAGATCAAGCTGTGGGCGATAGCGCCATCTGTCTGTGAGATAGGGGATTTGGAAGAGCAGTTGCCCCAGTCCACCAACGAGAACCCCGACAGCAAGAGCATAGATCGGCTCGGCGAAAAAGTTCAGCAATACATACGCTGACAGGATCACCCCGACGTTGAAGAGCACGGGGGCGAACGCAGGAGCAAAGAATCTGTGATAGCTGTTGAGCATCCCCATCACGATCGCGGCAAGCCCCATCAGAGCGATGAACGGAAACGTGATCTGCGTAAGCCGAATGGTGAGGGCAAGCTGCTCCGCTGAGAAGCCGTCGGCGAAGAAGGGCACATAGAACGGAGCGCAGACGATCCCTATGATAACGAGCCCGGGGAAGAAGAGCAGAGCAGCCGTGAAAACAGTATTGGCAAAGCGAGCAGCTTTGCTGGTGCCATCGCGGGTGAGGCGCTCGGTGAAGATGGGGATGAACGCGCTGGAGAGCGCGCCTTCGGCTAAGAGTCTGCGGAGCAGATGGGGGATCATGAACGCGATCACGTACGCGTCGTAAGCGCGACTTGCTCCGAAGAGATGGGCGATCACGACGTCGCGCACCAGTCCCAAGACCCTGCTGAGCGCCGTCGAGCCGGAGATCACGACGACGTTCTTGAGAAAAGAAAAATCCTTGACGGATCGCTGGTCTTGCTGTGTGCTCAGTTCAAGGCTCATAGAGATTTATCGTTTCGGCACTAGCGCCAATCCAGCGGCGATGGGCCGTCGGCCGCCAATCGTCTGGACGGTTGCGCCCTGACGGAAGAGCAATGTGCTGGAAGAGCCCCCGTCGAGCGCAAGCGCTGAATGCGCTCCTAATGACTGCACTAAGATCGCCAAGGTGCGCAGGTCTGCTCCGACGCTGCGCCCGTCCTTGAGCACGATGATGAAGAGCAGATCTCCCGATTCTGTCAGGGCGACCACGCTGCGGGCGGCCTTCGCTCTTGCGAACTCGTCTGAAAATTTTTCAGTGCGCGTATCGAGCACGATCTGGCCGTCTTTGAGGAGGAGCGGGCCGGCGCTCACGGCTTCTCTCAAAAAAAGCGGTGCAGGGGTGAGCACATATGAGATTTTGACGCTATCCCCCGGACGCAGCCCCCCCAGGCGAGTGCGCGCGGCCCCCGTTGCAACCAAGAGTGTCGATTCCCCATCGGGCAGGACAAGCCCGTTCTCGACGACGCTGACGACAAAGCCGTGTCGGAGCCTCACTGCTTTCATGGGGGATGCGCTGCGGATGGGCAACGCGTAGCGATCTGTATACAGAAAGAGTCCATCAGAAGATGGGGGGCGATTCAGCCCGTCAATTGAGACTGTCTGCCCGAGCACAGAAGCTGAGAG
>JBEPZC010000209.1:0-2014 GCA_041641035.1 Candidatus Bipolaricaulota bacterium | reverse complement strand
CTCCATAAGTCAGCACTAAATAGACGAGCGCGACGATAATAAAGACTAAGAAGACCTCGCGGGTGTTCTGCATGATCTGCCACCCTTGGCGAAAGAGCTCAGTCACCCCTATAGAGAAGACAAACGATGTGTCTTTTAAGACCCCTGAATATTCGTTGGACCAGCCGGGAATAGCAAGCCGCAGCGCTTGCGGGAGCACAATATACCGAAGAGATTGAAGCCGTGTCATCCCCAGGGCACGGGCGGCCAGCAGCTGTCCTGGCTTGATCGCTCGAATCGCCCCGCGAAAGATCTGCGACTGATACGCCGAGGAGTGCAACCCAAAGACGAGCACAGCCACAGCGAAGGGCGGCCAGCGCAGCCAATCCCACTGATACGTATTGGCGAGAAAGACTAAGCCATAGTTGACTACGACAAGTAAGACTAGTATGGGCATAGCGCGGAAGAACCGCTCGTAGCTGAACATCACGAGAGCAAGCGGGCGTGGGCCGTAGACCTGCCCAAGCGCCACAATAATCCCCAGCACAAGTCCTACTAGCAACAAGCTCACCGTCAGCTCCACGGTGACGAGCGTGCCGTAGAGCAGCTGCCTCCAGATATCCCAATTCCCAAGGAGCTTCAGCCCTTCGATACGGATCCCCCTTCAAAAGAAACGAGGGCGCGCCCGCTGGGGCGCACCCTCGCCTTCACACTCAGCTATACATAGACTACGGCTTCTTGTAGGACTCTCCAGCCATGCACGCCGCCAGGTTCTCGGCATACGCTTCGGGTTGGTTCTTATCTAGATAGCCCTTCAGATCGGCCCAGCACTGCGCGATCCGATCCAAATTGACATCCACGCCGAAGTACGCCTCGACTAAGTTGTTCCAAATCCCCTTCTTCTTCATCTCCTTCATGCCATCGTTGATGCGCGGCAAGAGCTTGTTGGGATCGCCCTTGCGAACTAAGAAGCCGAACTGCTCTTCGGTGATGATGATCCCCGCGATCTTGAGCACGCCCTTGGAAGCTTTCACAGCGACCCTTGCAGCCGGCTCGTCCTCGACGACCGCCTGAATCTGCTTATTGATGAGATCCTGCTCAGCTAGGGGATAGGTCTCGTAGAGTTTCAACTCGACCTTGATCCCTTGGTTGATCACGTTATCTTCGACCCACTGAGCGCCAGTCGTGCCGCGCTGCGCCCCGATCTTATTGCCCGCCTTGAACGCCGTGATAATATTCAACCCCGAATCGGCGCGCACTAAGACAGATTGATTGGACTCCCAGTAGGGATCAGAGAAGTCCACAATCTGCGCGCGCTCTTTCGTAATAGTGAACCCTGAGGCACCGATGTCACACTGCCCGGCTTGCACCGCTGGAATGATCGAGTCGAACCCCAGATTCTGAATCTCGATCTTATAGCCCTTCAAGATGGCGATGATGCGCATCACATCCAGATCGAACCCCACAAACTGCCCCTTGGCGTCCGTCCACTCAAACGGTGGCCAGGAGATGTCCGAACAGACCTTGAACGTCTGGGTCTGAGCCTGCGGGAGGAGCCCTCCGATCCCCAACGCCAACGCCAACACGCCGACAACGACACCCCATCTGACAATCACTCGCATTGCACAACGCCTCCTTTTGAGATTGACTTGATTATATTCTCCAAGCTGATCCTCGTCAATACCCCTTGACGGTCGCGGCTGCCCGGAGTATGATAGCACCCACGATGTGAGAGTGTAATAATCAGGAGGAAGGGAAAGGCTTATGTATCGTCGCTTCGCGGCTCTAGCGCTACTGATTGTGCTGGGCGGCGTCGCCCTGCTGGGCGCTGCGCAGCAGCACCTCCAGACCGGCACCTGCGAGCAGATTTACACCGATTTTGGGGTCTCGATCGTCTCCGAGAGCACGCGCGACTTCGACGTCTACGAGTGCGCGACATTGTACGCGATCTTCAAGTCTCTGCCGGTACACATTCGCTCGGCAGTCACACAGATCAAGAGGTTGCCCCGCGATCCTGAGGCTGCCGGCCGCGCCT
>JBEPZC010000208.1:0-2016 GCA_041641035.1 Candidatus Bipolaricaulota bacterium | reverse complement strand
GCCGACTGGTCGTCGGATCAACAGACGTTCACAGTCAACTGGGGCAAGGCGATGATGTGGTTCTTCATCGTCAGCGATATGTTCGTCTTCGGTGCTTTTCTGTCGGGATATGCTGCGGCACGCTTAAGTGCCACGCTCCCATGGCCTGATCCGGCCAAAGTCTTCGCGCTGCACATCGGTGGGAGCGAAGTGCCGCTCCTGCTCATCGCGATCATGACGTTTGTGCTCATCAGCAGCAGCGGCACGATGGCCATCGCCGTCAAATACGGGTACGAACGCAACCGCGCCAAAACTACTCTCTTTTTGATTTTGACGGCATTGTTGGGACTGACGTTTGTGGGCATGCAAGCGTTCGAGTGGTCCAAGCTCATCCACGAGGGCTTTCGACCGTGGGCCAATCCCATGGGAGCGCCGCAGTTTGGCTCATCGTTCTTTATGATCACGGGCTTTCACGGGCTGCACGTCACCGCCGGGGTCATCTATCTGCTCACGGTAGCTTCCCAAGTGCTGCGCGGTGCGTATGAGAAGACTGGGTATCATCGCGTTGAGATCGCCGGACTCTACTGGCACTTTGTCGACTTGGTCTGGGTCTTTATCTTCGCGTTCTTCTATCTCTTTTAGGGAGGAAGTATGGAGCACACAGGCGAGCAGCATCATCCAATCAGAGTCTATCTAGTCGTGTGGGGCTTGCTCTTTCTGCTCAGCGTGATGTCGTATCTTGTGGACTACTTTGAGGTGCGCCCCCAAGAGCTGGCTTGGTTCTTGATCACGGCATTCGCTCTGTTGAAGGCTGGGCTCATTGTGAGTTACTTCATGCACGTGCGCTTTGAGAGGCTGAGCTTGGTCTACGCTATCGTGTTGCCCCCGCTTTTGATCTTGGCGCTGACGGCGTTTGTGATGGCCGAGGGCGGCTACGTCTTTGACGTGCGCACGATCTTCTTTGGGAGATAGACCATGGCAAATCTGATCCTGCTCGACCACGAGCTGCGCAAGAGCATCTTTGAGTCGCTCGGTCCCAATGCCTGGGGTATGTATATTCTGTTGCCCATCCCGTTCATCGCTCTGGGGGTCATCGGCTATTTCGTCTATCGAGTGTGGCGAGCGTCGAGCTCTGATAACACGCCTCCTTCACCCAATGGGAACTGATATGCAAGTTTCGGCCATCTTTCGCTATATGAGCGTTGTCACCGTCTTAGTCACGAGTGGGCATCTGCTCTTTGGCAATATCGTGAGCGGGACGGATTCAGGAATGGGCTGCGGCCCCCACTGGCCCCTGTGTCAGGGCCAGCTCTTTCCCCCTTTGAACGATCCGGCGCTCGTGATCGAATGGACGCACCGGCTCTTCGCAGTGCTGGTGGGCTTCAGCATCCTAGCGATGACGTTCATCGCGTGGCGGCGGGAGCGCGCTTATCCATCGCTTGTTTGGCTTGCCACAGCATCGCTAGTGCTCGTCGTAGTCGTTGCGATCTTTGGGGGCGTTACAGTCTTGCTCGAGCTGCCGAAAGCCGTCTCGACAGCACACTTTGGGCTAGGGGTCTTGCTCTTTGCGCTGCTCATAGTGCTTGCCGCAAGAGCGCACGCGCCCACTGCGTCTGTTTCCCCTTCGAACAGTCGAACGCATCGCTGGGCGCTCTCTTCAGTAATCTTGATCTATCTCCAAGCATTGCTTGGGGCGTATGTGCGCCACAGCCAAGCGGGGATGGCCCTGCCCCTGTGGCCCTTCTTGACGTTCTTTCCCAATTTAGCGATCAGTCCCATCGCCCACCAATGGTCTCATAGGGTCTTAGCGCTGCTCGTCCTGGGCGCCGTTTCTCTCACAGCAGCGCGAGCTATTAAGTCGGGCTACCCCATCTTAGGAGTCAGCTCGGTCGCTCTTGCACTCGTTCAGATCGCTCTTGGGGTGCTCACGGTCGGGACGCAGCTGAACCCTATAATTGCCATGCTTCATCTTGCGGGTGCTTTGGCGTTGTTGGGGGTACAGCTCGTGCTGACAGTGCAGAGTTGGCCCGCAAGAAC
>JBEPZC010000207.1:0-2038 GCA_041641035.1 Candidatus Bipolaricaulota bacterium | reverse complement strand
TCGCAGCCCTCGCCGATCTGGATCTTTTTGCCGCGCACAACGCGCGCCTTGGTGTTCTCTAGAAAGATCTCGTCGGCCTCAATCGTATCAGCTTCTAAGTAGCCTGAGCCGCGCCCCTCAGCCCAGCCAAACGCATACCCCAAGCCCTCCCCAACAGCACGCTCCACTTCTTCGCCGATGCGCCCGATCTCGTCAAAGATATCTTCGATCATCATCACTCTCACGCGCTCGCGCTCCGAAGAGATATGCCCGTGCGGCACGCGCCGCCACCCCCAAAACGATCGCCCGCGTCGTCGCACTTCAATGCGCGTCCCACCGATCTCAGAGACCCTTCCGCCGCCCAGCTCGATCTTGATCTCCTCCGCCGACAACAACCTGCCAATCTCAAAGCCTCCACGCGATAAGAACTTCTCAGCTTCGACATCCTCAGTGACCTTGAGCGAACCCGCACTCGTGATCTCCTTCGCTTTGAGAGAGCCTTCGACCGTCTGCGTCCCAGCGATCTTGACCTCGTCAGCTTGCACATCACCTTCGATCACACATGAACCAGCTGTCTTGATCAGTTCAGCTCTGATGTCGCCCGCCACCCGACACGAGCCTGCCGTCTTCAGTTCTTTCGTCTTGACGTCCCCGTCGATGCGACACGACCCTGCTGTTTTAATGAGAGTGGCGTCGACGTCACCTTCAATTCTTCCTGAGCCCGCGACTGTCACCGTGTCGTAATAGCCACCGCCGATACGCCCAGACCCCGTCAGATGCACATTCGTGCGCTTCTGCTCGGACATATTCCCTCCCTATCTCACCCGGATCGCCTTCCACCACCGATAAGCTAAATAGACTAGCGCCGCGACGAACAAGAAGATCAACAACGGTGACCCCGTGAATATGCTCACGATCAACCCAATCAAGAGAAAGGGCAACAGTATGGGAGCTAAGATGAGCAACGGAATGCCCAAGATGGGCAAGAGCACCAGCCCCAAAACTCCCAAGAGAATCGCGCCTACGAAGAGTAAGACCCCTATGACAAACGCCCCTACTCCCAAGAGAATCGGGACGAGCAACAACCCCACCAGTAAGAGAACGGGAATGGCAATCAGCCAGCCTAACCAGTCATTTGCCTCCCAATCGCCGATGCGGATCTTCACGTGTGCCTCCTTTGCCTCAGTCTGTCGTATTTTCGTCCTCGCAAGTTCACAGCGCCCCCAGCTTCAGCTTAACTTCTTCTAGAACTTTGCTCAACTCGACCGTAGCAACGGGATGCGTCTGCGGGTCGAGAAGACACTCGTGGGAGTAGAGCACACAAAAGCTGAGATGGGGCTTGCGCCCTGTCAGCGCAAAGCTTCCCGGCAATTGCTTGCGCGCGACGGTTAATGTCCACGCGAACTCCCGCGCCTGAAGTTTGACAAAGTCGCTCGATAAGAGCGTCGAGACCACAAGATTCAGCTCCTCAGGGTCGAGCTCATAACGCCGCAGAGATTCGATGACGGCAAGGTAAATCAACTCGCGAAAGCTGAACGGCCCCGACTCTCTGCGAACCGTCTCGTAATACTCTAGGACCTCTGGGCTCAACCAGCCCAGCCCTAAGATTTCAGCGCGCTCGAAGCGGCGGTCTTTGAGCTCTGGGGAGAGCAGTTGCGCGATCTCTTCCAAAGATCTTGTGTCTTTGAGCGCTTTGATCTTCTCAATGCGCTCCAAGATCTTCTGCTTGGGCAAGAACGTCTCCTGCCCCGTAAACGTCGATTTTCTTATGAACCACGATTCAGGAATGAGCCCCTCGCGCTTCCAGCGATAGAACTGCCCATACGAGATCCCCGTCAGCTCCAGGACCTCCTTCTTGCTGATCAGCTCTTCTTCGGCCATACCGATCTCCTCCGGGGATAAACCCCAGACCCATCTTAACATAACACTGTTATATGAAGCAAGTCAAAAAAATTTAGAGCTTCCAGTTCATCTGACCGTTAACGTTAAAAGCTTTGAGCGCTAGAGCGAGAAACTGCACCCATGAAGCCCTGCCATTTCGCGATTCTTCTCGATATGT
>JBEPZC010000206.1:0-2040 GCA_041641035.1 Candidatus Bipolaricaulota bacterium | reverse complement strand
CGGTGGAGCTGCGCGACAGCCGGGTCGAGCGCAGCCGCGAGAACGGCGTTGAGATCTGGGGTGCGGCTTCCCTCATAAGAGCGCGTGTGAGAGCCAACGGGCGCTCTGGGGTCGAAAGCGTGGGCACTGTGAAAGTTTTCTACAGCGAGATCGTGCAGAATCGCAGATCTGGGGTATTGCTCTCTGGCGCGTCGCAAACGGAGATTCGATTCAGCGAGATCATCGAGAATGGGTTATGGGGGGTAGCTGTCTCCCTGCGCAAGTGCGGATATCTTTTAGATAATTTTCGCGGCTCAGTGGTGCTCGACCAGAACAGAATTTTCGGCAATAGACCCGGCGATGTCTGCCTGCCGTAGCGCGTGCTCTATGATACCTCCGCCAAGCACGCGCTGGCCCTCATAGAAGACCGCGATCTGACCTGGCGTGACAGCTCGCTGGGGCTGCGCAAAGCGCACGCGCACCCGACTGCCATCAAGCGGCTCCAGCGTGGCGGGCACGCGCGGACTGCGATAGCGAATCTTCACATCAACGTGAGCAGGGAAGCAAGTCTTAGAATAGATATAGTTCACGTCGCTCGCTATCAGCCCGTCCGACAGCAGCGCGCTCTCATCACCCACGATCAATCTGTTCTTCTCATAATCGAACCCCACAACGTAGACGCGCTGCCCCAGGGCAATTCCCAGCCCTTGGCGCTGGCCGATTGTGTAGAAGGCAAGGCCTTCGTGGTGCCCCACGACTCGTCCCGACGTGTCCACGATCTCGCCGGGACGAACATGCCCGTCCAGCTTCGCCCTCAGATATGCTCTGTACTCTCCTTGAGGAATGAAGCACAAATCCATACTCTCGGGCTTGCGGGCCGATACTAACTTGTTCTCTTTGGCGATCTGCCAGACCTCGTTCTTCAACAGATGCCCCACGGGGAAGAGAATTCTCCTCAAGTGCTCTTGTGTGAGGCCGTAGAGAAAGTACGATTGATCCTTGAGCGGGTCTTTGCCTGTCAAAAGATAATATATTCCGTCTTCGACGGCGATGCGGGCGTGATGCCCCGTCGCTAAAAACTCACACCCGAAGCGATCAGCTAACTCCAATAAGATGGGGAAGCGCACGAGACGATTGCACCGTCCGCAGGGGCTGGGAGTGCGCCCTTGGGCGTGCTCGGCGAGAAAGACATCTACAACGCGCTCCTTGAACTCTTTGCCGGCGTCAACGAAGTGATGTTCGATTCCCAACTGGTGCGCGACGGTGCGGACTTCTAACGAGCAGCATTCGTTATATGGCTCCTGGCGGTCTTCATAAGACCAGAGGTTGAGCGTGACGCCAATGACTTCAAAGCCCTGTTCTTTCAGCAACAGAGCTGCGACAGAGCTGTCCACGCCGCCGCTCATCCCGACTAAGACGCGCTTCATACCCATAGAAGATAACAGAATAATCAAACAATCGCGAGCATTCGCTCAATGGCCCTGCGGGCCTTGCTTGCTGTCGGCTCCGGCACGCGAATCTCGTAGATCTCTTCTCGCAACGATCTCAAGACCTTCTCTAAAGTGATCTTCTTCATATATTCGCAGATCGCGCGCTCGCTGGCAGGATAGAACGTCTTCCCTGACGTCTCCTTCTTGAGCCTGTGGAGAATCCCAACTTCGGTCGCAACGATGAACTCGGTGGCGGGGCTTTGGCGCGCGTGCTTGATCATGCCCTCTGTGGAGAGAATGTGCACCTCGCCTTTCAAATCACCAGTCGCTTGATAGTACATGCACGAACTCGAACATCCACACTCCGGGTGAACAAGCAGCTCAGCTTCAGGATGGGCCGCGCGCATCGCGTCGATATCTCTGGGGCGAATCCCCGCGTGCACGTGGCACTCCCCCGGCCAGATGTGCATCTTCCGTCCCGTCACCTTCTGAAGATACGCGCCCAAGAACATATCCGGCAAGAAGAGAATCTCTTTGTCGGGCGGAATCGCTTGGATCACCTTCAAGGCGTTCGTCGAGGTGCAGCAGTAATCAGACTCGGCCTTCACTTCTGCAGTCGTGTTCACGTACG
>JBEPZC010000205.1:0-2064 GCA_041641035.1 Candidatus Bipolaricaulota bacterium | reverse complement strand
TGCGCAGGCGCAAGCACCGCGAAGAGAAGCCGTTTGCGCTCATGTACCCTGATCTGGAGACTGTGAAAGAGCACTGTGCGGTCTCGCAGCTGGAGGAGCGCGTGCTCGTCTCGCCGGAGTCCCCCATTGTGCTGGTGCCTCGGAGAGAGAATGCGCCCATCGCCCCTGCCGTCGCCCCACGCAATCCCTACTTGGGCGTGATGCTCCCTTACACCCCGTTGCACCATCTGTTGATGGCTGAGCTGGGCTTCCCTGTCGTTGCCACCAGCGGGAATCTCTCTGATGAACCCATCTGCACCGACGAGCACCAAGCCCTCCACAAGCTCAATGCTATAGCTGATCTCTTTTTAGTACATAACCGCCCCATCGCACGCCATGTGGACGACTCGATTGTGCGTATAGTAGGAGATCGAGAGCTGGTACTCCGTCGTGCCCGCGGCTTTGCCCCACTGCCCATCAAACTGAGAAAGACAACCCCAAAAACTGTTCTAGCCGTCGGCGCTCATCTGAAGAACACCGTAGCGCTCTCGGTCGGCCCCACCGTCTTCATCAGCCAACACATCGGAGACTTAGAGACTGCTGAAGCATTCGGGGCATTTGAGAGAGTCATCGGGGACTTTGAACGACTCTATGAAGCCCGCCCCTCGGTGATCGCCTACGACCTGCACCCGGAGTATCTTTCAACCAAGTACGCGCAGCAACGCGATCTCCCCAAGGTTGGGGTGCAGCATCACTACGCTCATGTGCTGGCGTGTATGGCCGAAAACGAATTAGAGAGCCCTGTGCTTGGGGTCTCCTGGGACGGCACAGGCTACGGGCTCGACGGCACGATCTGGGGCGGAGAGTTCCTTCTGACGACGCCAGGGTCGTTCACGCGGGTTGCCCATCTGCGAACGTTCCGTCTCCCTGGCGGCGCACAAGCGATCAAGGAGCCGCGACGTTCAGCGTTGGGCGTGCTCTATGAGCTCTTGGGCGATGCGCTCTTTGAAAAATCTGCAGAAGCAGATGTGATCGCGCCGCTCCAGAGCTTCTCTCAGCATGAGCTTCAGCTTGTACACACTATGCTGAGAAAGGGCTTGAACAGCCCCATCACGTCGAGTGCAGGGCGGCTCTTCGATGCGGTAGCTTCTCTAGCTGGACTGAGACAAGTCGTGCGCTTTGAGGGCCAAGCTGCGATGGAGCTCGAATTCGCAGGGCACGGGATCGAAACGGACGAGAGCTATCACTTTGTTCTTGCCGAAGAGACGCTCGACTGGGGACCAACAGTGCTCTCTATCATGAGCGACGTGCGCGATGGCATTTCCGTGGGTAAGATAGCAGCGAAGTTTCACAATACGTTGGTGGAGATGATCGTGGCTGTGGCGCGGCGCGTGGGGGAAGAGCGAGTGGTGCTCAGTGGAGGATGTTTCCAGAACAAGTATCTGACGGAGCGCGCGATCGCTCGTCTTCGTGAGGAGGGCTTTCGTCCCTATTGGCACCAGAGAGTTCCGCCCAATGACGGCGGGATTGCCCTGGGGCAGGTTGTGGCAGCGTTACGGGGGTGGTAGCGATGTGTTTAGCTGTTCCGGGAAAGGTCATCAGCATCCATGAGAGCGACGATCCGATCTTGCGCACGGGCAAGGTCAGCTTTGGGGGCATCGTCAAAGAGGTCAATCTCGCGTATGTGCCCGAAGCGAACGTGGGTGACTATGTGATTGTGCACGTGGGGTTTGCTATTAGCAAACTCGACGAGGCGGAAGCTCAAAAAGTCTTTGAATATCTTAAAGAGATAGGCGAGCTCGAGGAGCTGAACAATCCAGAGCCCAATAGCTAAGGGTCGGCCTCGCCCTGAGCGAGCTTCCAGACCTTCTCTGGCGCCCCACTGCCCTCTTCTCTATATCCAGCTACTTCAATGATCCCGGCATCCTGGAGCTCCGAGAGTGGAGCGCCCGGGCATATTTTGCAATCTCATCGACATAAATGCTCTCTTGGGACGACATAGCCAGCTTCATCAAGCATCTTCAACAGCTGCTCGCGCTGCTCTCGATGCTCCTCACGAAAGAGTGGCCGACACTGCTCGACCTT
>JBEPZC010000204.1:0-2077 GCA_041641035.1 Candidatus Bipolaricaulota bacterium | reverse complement strand
GCCCGCCAGGTTTCAAGCTCTTGCGCACTTCTTTCAGCACTTGAAGATGGTCCTCTTCCCGCTCAAAGTATCCGAAGCTCGTGAAGAGATTGATGACCGCGTCGAACTCGTTCTCAAAGGGTATAGCACGCATATCGCCCTGCAAGAACTGAATGTTGAGCCCTTGCTCCTTGGCTTTGGCGCGCGCTTGCTCGAGATAGACTTCACAGATATCTAAGCCCACGACGCGAAAGCCGCGCTTGGCCAAGGGGAGAGCAAAGCGCCCAGGCCCGCAAGCCAAGTCTAAAATCTTCGCCCCCGGCGCTAAGCCCAACAGTGAAACTAAAGCGTCGCAGCTCTGCTCCGCTCGCTGCCACGCTTCTTCTGTGAACATGACCTGCCCGGTGCCCTCATCGAAGAAGCTCTGCCACCATTCCATAAAGGTCCTCCTTTGCACATATTTTATAGCTCATACACGAGAACTTCATCCGTTCCATGCGGAGACTCCGCGAGCACGCGCCCATCTTTGCCTACCATCAACGCACCACCGAAGCTTGCGTCTTCCTCTGCAATTTCGAGAGCGTTCACGATGGCCGTCGTCACACCCACAGCTTTCACGCCGCCACGATAAATCTGACGCTCTTCGCGCAGCCAGCGCTCGAGATCAGGCGAGCGTCCCTCGAAGCTGCGCGCCATCGGGACAAGCAACAAATCTACTGAACGATCAAGCTGAGCCGTCGCATCGTCATCGAAGAGATCGCCGCAGATGAGCACTGCCAGATGCCCTAGCTCAGTCTCTACACTCTGCACAGTCGTACCGTTGGTGAAGGGCGGATGCTCGCAGATCTTGCGATGGTGCAGGAGAATTCTCCCGTGGCGATCCAGCAGGACAGCCGAGTTAAAGAAGCTCCTACCCGCGACTTCGAGCAGTCCGAAGCACAGAAATATTTTATGCTCTTGCGCGAGAGTGCCCATGTGCTGAGTTGTCGGTCCGGGGATTGGCTCAGCGAATCTCTGAACGTCTGCGTCTTCGTAGAGATACCCTGTGAGAGTGCACTCCGGCAAACACACGAGATCAGGACGAAGGCGCGAGACCTCGCGCAAACGTCTCTCAAGCTCTGAAAGATTGACAGCTACGTCCCTGGGCGTGGTCTTCAGCGGGATGAGGCAGAGACGCATGAAGGGATTCACCGTCTTCGGCGTTCCAAGAGCTTATAAACTACCTCACGAGGCTCAATCAGATCTACTAAGATCACCCTGTCTTTGTGATGTAAACGATAGATGATACGAAACTCCCCACTGGGAGTCCCTACCCCTAACGAGTAGATGCCTTTGTGAGTCTTCAAAGGCTCTCCTCGGTGGGGATTCTCTTGTAGCCTTTCCAGAGCCTCCTTCAACCGACGGTTAACCGCCTTCCCATGACGCTCCAAGCGCTTGCGAATATTCCGGTTGAGCTGGAGGTCCCAAATGGGAGCTGTCACACAAGTCCCTCAAAAGCCTCTTCGATACTGAGAGTCTGCCCTTTGCGGTATTGCTCGTCTGTTTCTGCGATGATCTGTGGGAGCGAAAGCTTCTTCAAGATGAGAGCGTCGCCGTAGCAGGCAATGATCAACGTATCCCCCTCATGCAAGTCCAGTTGTTTGCGAATGCCCTTAGGAATCACGATCTGACCCTTGCTGGAGAGCTTTGTCGCGGCAATCATGGTCTTACACCTCACGTAAGATAGTTCTTACGTAAGCTTACGCAACAAAGGGCTGACTTGCAAACATCAATCAATCTGCGTACTCCAGCGGAATTCCACGATGCAATCCCAGCGAACGCGCGTACCCCACAACCTCCCAATACTCTTTTGAAGTGATCCGCCGTGATAGCTCAGGGTACTCGAACGCTTTGTACATCGGATGATACTGCGCCATGATGTTAACCCATGAATCACGCGAGAGCTCTTCAGCGATAAACTTCAAGACCGCCTGTGAGCCCGCCAAGCCGTTGGGTAAGACCAAATGCCGGATGAGCAGCCCGCGCACTGCCAGCCCGTCTTCTATGACTAAGTCGCCCACTTGGCGATGCATCTCCTTAAAAGCCGCCCGCGCTACTT
>JBEPZC010000203.1:0-2078 GCA_041641035.1 Candidatus Bipolaricaulota bacterium | reverse complement strand
GAACCGAATCGCAGCTATCGGTCCTGATCACAGCGCACTTAGATAGCACGACGTTCAGCATAAGTTCTGGGGGCATGGCGCCGGGGGCCGACGACAACGCCAGCGGCAGCTCGGCTGTTTTGGAGGCCGCCAGGATCTTGAGTCAATATAAGTTCAAGCACACGCTTCGTTTTGTGCTCTTTACGGGGGAAGAGCAGGGACTGATAGGGAGCCGAGCCTATGCAGGGAAACTCGCGAGCGAGGGCGTGCAAATTCTTGGCGTCTTCAATATGGATATGATCGGCTATGACAGTGATAGCAACGGCGCGTTTGAGGTGCATGCGGGGACTCGCGAGGGCTCCGTCAGGCTTGCTAGTCTTTTGGTTCAGACGCTGACATCCTACAAGATCGAGCTTGCTCCAGAGGTTTTAGAGGTCGGCGCGACGAATCGCAGCGATCACGCGTCGTTTTGGAGTCGTGGGTATCCGGCGGTCTTAGTGATTGAGGACAGCGAGTACGGCGAGACCGACGATTTCAACCCGTACTATCACTCGACCGCGGACACACTTGATAAGCTTGATCTCTCGTATGCCAAGCGCATTGCCCAAGCAGTAATTGGGGCAGCAGCGCAGTTGGCGGAGCCAGTGCAATAAAAAAGCTCCGAACTTTCCCCCAGCTCTACAGCTCGTGGGTTAGGGTGTGCTTTGCGTCTTCGGACGATAGTCGCGCCGATCTAGACACGCATCGTAGGTGGCACGATCTATGTTCTATGAGGAAGATAACTCCGCCCGGGCCTTGCGGCATGTCGAGCGGAGAGCAATTTCTAGCTATATTAAAGCACACTGATGACCTTTTGCCGAGATGCTGGTGTTTTGCTTGATCCCGGCCCTCAACGTGTATAGTGATCGGGAGCGAGTTTTCTACGGCGATGGTAGAGCCCCTGTCTGATCTGAGCTGAAGCTGATCTTAAACTCGAGGGTCTTCGTCCTTCCAGGTGTGATTGTCAAGTTCAAGATCTCTTGGCCGGACAAATTCTTGAGTTGACAGCTCGCTTGCATAACTGGTATTTTGATCAAGCAAGTCCTTCTTTGAGGGGGTATAGCCCTAATGGAGGATGAGAACACCTACAAACTGGAATGGACACCAGCACTCCTTCAGCGTTTAGATGATCAGGAATTTCAGAAAGTGGTTGCCGAACTCTTCAGGAGGCTAGGATACCATGTGGACATTGTCGGAACGGGTGGGCCAGATAAAGGCGTTGACATATTCGCAGAGAAGAAGATCCCTGTTAAAGAGGTCCTTGCCATCCAATGCAAGAGGCAAGAGAAAGCCGTCACTGTTGAGAAGATTAGAGAGTATTCCGCGTTATACAACCTTCATGATGTAAACTCAGTTGTGGTCGTGACATCATCAACGTTCACTACACCTGCTCGTGAGGAGAGTGAACGCCTTAAAGTTCGTCTTATGGACGGTGTCGAGTTGTGCCAGTTGTTACAGCAGTATCTGGCAGATTTGCTCCCGCAGCTTGAAGAGTCAGTGGCACCACAAGCCCAAGAGCTTCAAAGACCTGCACCACCTACGAAACAAGTCCAAGAACCTCGAAAACCTACACCGGTGCTAGTAAAACTTCTTTTCTTGCTGTTGCTGTTGTTGCTGCCGTTTCGAATGCTTACTCAGGTGTTAGTAAAACCAAAAGTCAGCTTCATCTTCAGTTTTATCTTAGGCTGGGTTTTATTGCTTTCGTCTGTAGTTATGACTAGCTTTACGCTACTACTCCTAGCGATAGGTTGCTTCTACATTAGTTGGAGGAGTTATAAAGCATATGAGAAGTATCGCCAGTTATAGGTGATAACATATTGATATTGTTGGGCTTGCAGCCTCGATTTTGCAGATGGGCAGTACATGCTCGCAGATCGCCGGTAGCTATATCCGAACAAGGATTGTTCACTGAGACTGCAGACAGAATCTAGCTTTTTTCGTGCCGAGGGGGGGACTCGAACCCCCACGGATTACTCCACACGCCCCTCAAACGTGCGCGTCTGCCAATTCCGCCACCTCGGCGAGCAATGCCATTTGAATATTAGCTGAGAACTGACGCT
>JBEPZC010000202.1:0-2100 GCA_041641035.1 Candidatus Bipolaricaulota bacterium | reverse complement strand
AGCGGCTTCATCGCCACACGCACGACAAGTCTCCCTCCGTTGGTGACGCCTCCTTCCAGACCCCCAGCTCGGTTGGTCTTGCGATGGTACCCCAAACGCTCATCGTAATAGATTTCGTCATGGCATTCTGACCCCCAGCGGCTGGCGCTCTCAACCCCAAGCCCGATCTCAACGGCCTTCATCGCTGGCAGGGAGGCCATCGCCTGCGCGATGCGCCCGTCGAGCTTCCTGTCCCAGTGCACATAGCTGCCCAGCCCTACCGGCACGTTCGCTGCGATCACTTCGAAGACCCCACCCACGGTGTTGCCCTGGGCTTTTGCTTGGTCAATGCGCGCGATCATCTCCTTTTCGGCTTGGGGATCAAGGCAGCGCACCGGTGAGGCGTCAGCACGCGCATTCAACTCCTCCAAGTCGAGTCCTGTGACGTCCACGCTCGCTTTCACAGAGTGTATCTGCACGACATGGCTGGCGATCTGCATCCCAAAATACTCTATAAACTGGCGCGCCAGCGATCCCAAGGCGACGCGCATTGCGGTCTCGCGGGCGCTGGCCCGCTCGAAAACGTTGCGAATATCAGCGTGACGATACTTTAAGGCCCCGGCGAGATCGGCATGACCGGGACGGGGGACAGTCACGGGGGAGTATCGTTCCGGTGGAGGATTCCATGGGTCCATGTGCTTGCCCCAGTTCTCCCAATCACGGTTCCAAATGACAAGAGCGATGGGGCTTCCCAGCGTGATTCCCGCGCGAATCCCGCTCAAGACTTCGACGCGATCTTGCTCGATCTGCATGCGCCCACCACGCCCGTACCCTCCTTGGCGGCGTTTGAGCTGCGCGTCAATCTTCTCTTTGCTGACGGGCAGCCCCGCAGGCATCCCCTCTAAAATCCCTACGAGCGCCCGCCCGTGCGACTCCCCAGCTGTCATATATCGCAGATGGCTCATAGCTGCCCCTCCAGAAAGCGTCGGAGACTATCGTACTCGATTTGAGCATCAAAGTCTGGTCGCTCCAGCCAGATCTTGAGCGCTTCGAGCGCTTGATAGATGAGCATATCCAGCCCGCCCATGACCTGAGCGCCGCGCCGCTCAGCCTCCATCAGCAGTCTCGTCTTGATGGGCCTGTAGACGAGATCGTAGACGAGAATGTTTTCCGGGAGACGCTGCGGCAACGGAATGGGGAGGGTGTTGTTTTGCATTCCCACAGGCGTGGCGTTGACCAAGAGATCAACCCGATCCCAGGGTAAGAGAGAGGGATCGTCTTCGACACGAGTCATCTTGTCAGGATAATAGCAGCGGAGCTCCGCTAGCATCTTGAGCGCACGCTCAGGGGTGCGGTTGTATATAGAGAGCGTCATAGTTTTGGATTGCAAGAGGGCATGAGCGACGGCGCGCGCCGCCCCACCCGCTCCCACGATCACCGCGTGCTTAGGCGAGACATCCCGCGCGTGAAGTGAGCGCAGAAAGCCGATGCTATCGGTGTTATACCCCACAAGTGAGCCGCCCTCACGCTTGACCGTGTTGACCGAACCGATGCGCTGCGCCTCAGCCGAGATCGCGTCAAGATAGGGCACAATACGCTCTTTATGGGGAAGGGTCACATTGAATCCTGCCAGCTCCCTATGAGTCAGGAGAAAATCTTTCAGCTCACCCTCGCGAACGCGATACGCTCGATACTCGCCGGCGATGCCCAAGCTTTTCAGTATATAATTGTGCAGCGCTGGCGAGAGCGAGTGCGCGATAGGATCGCCGATGATGCCGAGCTCTATCATAGCTGCACAAGAGATTCCAAATCTTCAAAGAACCCCGGATACGAGATCTCGACCCAGTCCGCTCCCTCGATGATTGTCTCCCCCTGAGCAATCAGTCCGGCGATAGCAAATGCCATAGCGATCCGATGGTCGCCGAAGCTATCGAGCACGGCTCCGTGTAACTGTTGCGGGCCGGGGATGACCCAACCGTCGGTTCGCTCTTGGAGCTGCGCGCCCATCTTTCTCAGATTCTCCGTGACGGCATGAATGCGATCCGTCTCTTTGACGCGCAGCTCTTGGGCGTCTTGGATGACTGTCACCCCATGGGCTTGAGTAGCAACGATGGCTAAGAT
>JBEPZC010000201.1:0-2114 GCA_041641035.1 Candidatus Bipolaricaulota bacterium | reverse complement strand
CGAACGACAAAACCCTGTTGGTGTACGAAGATCAAGATCCCGTTGATGCTCTGCATGAGATTTGTCAGCTCGTGCATTGGTGTGTCGTGGTGGAAGACCACGTGGATCGTCTGGTGGTATGCCTGCACGAGCTGAGGAATAGGATCAGATGGTTGTTCAAAGACTTGTGGGTGTGGCGTCTGCGGGGCTTGCTCACGGGTCTTGGTGATCTCTGGCGCGGGGATGACCGATGCTGTCGGGCTGAGCGACGAGAAGAACAGTGCAGGCTTGAAATAGATTATCCCGACTAAGCCCAGAATGATAACCAATTGGGCGAGCATCACGGCGCGCGCGAAGGCGGGCACCGGCTCGTGGGAGGGAATAAGTCGTCTCAGAAGAGATCTCAGCTGTGAAGGCTCTTGGCGCAGTTCTGCCACAAGGTGGGCACAGCGCCGGCATGTCAAGATATGTGCCGTGATCTCTGCACGGTGCCATCTCGGCAGACTTCCCGACTGCAAGCCAACAACGTCGAGCCTCCTGCTCCCTCTCAGCCTCCCTGCGATATAGTCTCGCAAGAGGCTCTCGCTGGGATGAGAGGAGTACGCCATCTCTCTTAGCGGTGCCTCAATGATCTCCTTGAGCTGGTCTCGTTCAGACATGGCAACCACCTTTTAGTATAGCATAAGAGCATGCGCTTTAGATAGAAGCTCATTGGTACGCTGACAGTTCATCGAAGGCCTCGTTGATCAACTTCTCTTGATAGCTGAAACTGACTTGATGACCGACGAACTCGTTCATCTCGGCTTGGGTGAGGTGTGTGTGGACAAGCTCTTCGCAGTCTATAGGAGCTAGGAGATCGGACATGCGAAAGCCTGCGCGGATGCGCTCGAGCATGCGGGTGCGGCGGGTTTGATCTATCAAGCCGCCGCAGCTGATACAATGTGGCCCCTTCTGATGGTCTATCTCTTCGTCGAGGACAAGCCCATCCTCAGGGCCGGCGCCGCCGTGGCTGAGCCGATAGAGCAGATACGCCGAGAGATTTTCGGGATTGCGAGCGCGCTGCTTGGCGCGAGCGAACGCCTGGAAGCGCCGCGTGATCGCGTAATCCTTCACCTCGCCACCCTTGAGAATGAACTCCCAGCGGCGCAACGCGTCCCAGTCGAGATCAGTCTCACAGAGCACGATCTCGTAGACGCACGAGCGAAAGATCGCAATCGCAAGCTGTGTCGGCTCGGCCTTGTCAACCATGGGAGTATCCCGTTTGCCCCAATTTTACGTGGTACTCAGGGATTTGTCGAATTATAATCACAAGGGGTTCTATGCGAGAAGTTTTAGAGTCTGCACGCTGGGTGGTCACGCAAGCGCGGCATGTCACCCTTGATGAAGACGCCTTGCACGCGAGCGCGCAGCAGCTCGCCCGACAACCGCTGGGCCTGACGTGGGATGGGCTGCACTTCCGTGACGGGACGGAGCGCACGGTGCAATATCTGTTTGTGCTGGATTCTTTGAATTTTTGCTTCTGGCCGGAGCCGCGCTGGCGGTATCGTGGGCGCGACGGGTATATCGCGCTTGTCACGGCGCTCAACGACGCGATCGCGCGAGCGGATCATCTTGGGGATGCGGCGTTTCTCGCGCAGCTGGATAGGGCGACGCTCCAAGGGATTCTCAACGGGGAGAACGAGATCCCCTTGCTTGATGAACGCGTGAAGGTCCTGCGTGAGGTTGGGGCAGTCTTGCAGCAGAAATATGAGGGGCAGGCAGCGCGGCTGGTGGAGCGAGCGGGGCGCTCGGTCGTGCGGTTGGTCGAGCTCATGACTCGGGATTTTTCGAGCTTTCGCGATGAGGCGATCTATCGTGGGCGAAGGGTGTATTTCTACAAGCGAGCGCAGATTTTCTGTGCCGATCTTTATGGGGCTTTTGGGGGGCGGAGCTGGGGAGAGTTCTCGGACATAGACAAGCTGACGGCATTCGCTGATTACAAGGTGCCGCAAGTCTTGCGTCATCTTGGGATTTTGCGCTACAGTCGGGAGCTTGCTGCCAAGATTGACCGTCGTGAGGAGCTGCGGGCGGGCAGTGAGGAGGAGATCGAGATTCGCGCGCACACGATCTGGGCGGTAGAATTACTGAAGCGCGAG
>JBEPZC010000200.1:0-2123 GCA_041641035.1 Candidatus Bipolaricaulota bacterium | reverse complement strand
TCAAGGTGCCCGATGGTAGCTCCATCCGCTCTGCACCTGTGATCGATCTGGTGA
The DNA here is from genome assembly GCA_041641035.1 of Candidatus Bipolaricaulota bacterium. Taxonomy (GTDB): domain Bacteria; phylum Bipolaricaulota; class Bipolaricaulia; order RBG-16-55-9; family DRXL01; genus JANXCC01. Next base: position 2,069 of record JBEPZC010000200.1, on the reverse strand, counting down.
AGAACGCTATCTATTTTGGGGCCGACGATGGGAATCTCTACGCGATCCCCTTGATCAGTTCTGAGCAACCTCGACGGCCCAAATGGGTCTTTTCGCCCGACCCTGACCCAACAAAGCGCCGCCCCATGCGGACACCGCCGGTCATCGACGAAGCACGCAACAGGATCTATATCGGAGCTGATGATGGCAAACTCTACGCCGTGGACCGGGACACCGGACAGCGTGTCGAAGAATTTAATCCTGGGCAGCGGTCTGCTCCCATCCGGGTGCCTCCGGCGCTGGATCAGCCCAGAAGTACGATCTACGTCGCTGGGGATGACCAGCAATTACTAGCTCTGAACATCGAAACTGGTGCGCTTCTTAGTGGGCCTGCTCAACCTAACCCGACATTCAATGCAGCAAAGGGAGCCATTCGTGCTGCGCCTATCATTGATTTTTTCAAGAGTGCTATCTATTTTGGCTCCGACGACGGCAAGTTCTATGCGATCGATCGCGAAAATTTCCAGACTACAAAGTTTTCTAAGGAGATCGGCAGTCCCATTCGCGGCTCCCCGCTCTTGGATATTCTGGGAGTCGAAGCTGCTATCTATTTTGGCGCGGACAACGGCGTCTTCTATGCGATTAGCCGCGATGGAGAAGAACTCTATAGCTTCGAGACTTTGGGGCCAGTCCGCACGAAAGCCGCTGTCGACCCCGTCAAGAACGCTGTGTACTTTTTCTCCGACGACGGCAAGCTTTATGCGCTCTTTCGCAGTGACGAAAAAGATAGCAAGGGCACCATCAAGGGCAAGGAGCGCGGCAAGCAGAAGTTCGCCATCGCTATCGTGACCGATAACAACCCCAACCCCTTCGACGGCGACCTGCCGCGCTCGTCGCCGGTCGTTGACCGCCGCCTGGGGGCCACCGGAACGGGAACGATCATCGTTGGTTCTGTGGACGGCAGGCTCTATGGGATTCATCCCGACAGCGGACGCGCTCAGTTTATTCTGAGTGTGCCAGGTGCAGGCGTTGACCCCCGCGCGGCGATCCGCACCACCCCCGCACTCTACGTCAGCGGCCCCGGCCCGTCCATAGAGATCTACGTCGGCGCAGATGACGGGGGACTCTACGTCGCACGACGTCCCTAGGGGATTAGACTGTGAAGCTATTACAAGCTAAAATGGCTTGTGCAAAAAGACAAGGAGGTGGCACATTCATGGATCGCTTGGCTGGGGAAGGATCGCGGACGTGGGTGCGTAGTCTTGGGATAACTCTGATCGTTATCTTCGCTGTTTTGGTGTGGGGGGTGGGATCGGGTCGTTGGACGGGGTGGAGCCAAGCAGGTGCCCCTGCCTTGCCAGAGCTCCATCCTATCAGCCTTGTGCTCAGCCCTGCTTCCCCAGTAGACAAGGGCGTGGCTCTGCTCGCTCGTGCCAAGATCGTCAACACCGGCAGCAGTCCCGCGCCGCGCTTCTCCGTAGAATTCTTTTATCGGCTCAAGAGCGACCCAACCCGCCCGTGGGTGAGCTTCCCTGACGGCAAGGGGCTTGTTCTCTTGTCCCAAGGGCTCAGCCCTCGCGACCAAGCGATCACTGTCGAGGGAACCCTGGACACCTCGAAGGCCGAAATCGAGCCGGGAAATTATGAGATTCGGGTCTTGGTCGACTCGACTAATCAAATCTCCGAGGAAGACGAGACGAACAACGAGCTGATTGTGGGCGTTTCCATCCGTCCATCACGGCTCAACAAACCTGATCTTATCCCTATAGCGCTCACGTTTGATCCCCCATCCCCCATTGAGATCAATCGTGGGACAACGGTGACTGTCACGGTACGCAACGGCGGTCCCCTGAGCGCCAGTGCGTTTGATGTGCAGTATCTCTTCTGTAAACTTTCTGCGCCGCACGGTGCGTGTTCGCCGGATCAATTAATCGAATTCGCGCGCGAGACTTTCTCTGAAGGACTGCAACCGGGGGAGGAGCGCTCCGGCCAGAAAATCGACTTTCCTAATACGCGCGACCCCAGCATAGCGCAACTTGAGCCGGGGACCTATCTCATCCAAGTTCGGGTAGACCCTCCTAGTAAAGAAC
>JBEPZC010000199.1:0-2129 GCA_041641035.1 Candidatus Bipolaricaulota bacterium | reverse complement strand
GCGTCGCGCCCAACGTGATGGGCAAAGTAGATCGTCTGCCCGTCAGGGGCGAACACGGCGACATAGGCTCGTGCGCCGGAGGTGAGGCGCTGTTCGCTCCTCTTCTCTAGATCGTAGAGATATATGTCACTGAAAGCGTAATAAAAGCCGGTGACATCGAGCTTGGTGTAGAGCAGGGAGCGCCCATCAGGTGAGAAGGACGGCAACTGCGCCGGGCCAAAGAGAACCTCACGATCGTTCTCGCCGTCGGCACTGATGAGCCTGAGCCCGCTGCGTCCTGGCCCGCTGTGACGATATATGATCTCTTTCCCGTCAGGCGACCAAGAAGGCTGCATACTCATCCAGCCGAGCCTCGTCAGCCGTACACTAGAAGTGAGCCCCTCGCGGGTGATCGCTTCAAGCTCCGAAGAGAATTTTTGGCGCAGCCAGGCGCGAAAACCCGCGTAGACTTCATCGGCGGATCTCCCCACAGCTTGCTTTAAGATCGCGTCGAAGTTGTCGCCCAGGAAGACGAGCGAGAGCCCATTGAGGACGCTCCCAGAGTTGGCATCGTTAAATTTTCTCATGCTCTCTGGGCCGTAGGTCTCTTCGATATAGCGCAGAAACCACGAGCTGAAGTTATAGACGAGCAGGCCCACCGGCGGCCAGGTTGTTCGATTATAGTAGCGCGAGATCTCGTCGAAGCGCGGGATTTTGTTATCTAAGACCATCTGGCGGACCATCATGATCGTGTTCGCGTCGTTGAGGCGCGACTCGCCCAAGTGCTTGTATTTCTCATAGACAGCTAAGCCCTCGATAAACGTAATGGGCTTGTTGGTATTGGGCAGGACGATCCTCCCAAAGATCGCGCGCAGCAGCGCATTGAGCCCACTAGCGATGTCCAAGTCCATGATGTGCACCAGCTCGTGATAGACAAGCATTCGTATCCAGCTATCCAGGCGCACATTGGCCCAGTCAGCCAGGCGCATCTGCGCCGGGCCAATGTAAATAGTATTTTGCGGGAAGGGTGTCGCTGAGCCGACAATCGAGTCTACAAAGTCGGCAATCACTATATATGTCTTTTGGGAAGGAGCTTTCCCAAACTCTCTTCGTATGATCTCATAGGACTCTTCAGCGACAGTTGCCGTCTCGTGAGCGATATTCTCTAGGCCTTGATGAAAGACAATGACAAAGTGTGGCGTCTCAAGCTGCTGCCACCTGAGCGCAGGGTCGAAGATCGTGATCTGCGCGTACCCCACTATAGAACCCAGCGCCACCAAGGACGCAACGAAGAGAGCGCGACGAAGCATGGGAGCCTCCTTATTGATTCAGAAATTGAAGAGAAAGCGAAACTGCCCGTCACGGGTGAAGACGAAATCCGCACGCCCTGTGATCCCTACTTTGCCCAATGAGAGCATCACGCTCAAGCCCCACGAAAGCTGATCATGCCAGACAACGCTATCCTCTTGGCCATCGCTGGGCAGCTCAGCCTTTCCAGCGCTTGCGACTTGGAGGAAGACGCCCCCCTGCACCAGCAGCTCCAGCGATTGCGGCAGCAGAGGCACAGGCACTGAGACAGAGATCACCTCGAAATCTCGCTCGAACTGGAGCGCCCAGAACCGTTCCCCCTGAAGTGCAGTGCTCTCGCCCTTGACGCCCTGGGTGAAGATGAAATCGGGAAACTTGCTCTCGTTCTCAATGGTGCCGTAGCTGAAGCTGACGCTAAGCAGCTCGCGGCGCAGGGAGAGCCGGGTCTGGCTGTACTGAAACTGTGCGGGCGAAACGCCCAGTTGCCACCAGCCTATCAGCGTTCGCTGGAAGAATCCCAGTTCGATCTTAAAGGGCAAGGGCAGGCTACGATTGGATTCCCACATGACGTAGGCAATGTCAGGGGGATTGGGATCGTGAGGCCAGGGCCAGAGCGTCCCGAGGAACCCGCTCAGTTTAGGCAAATCAAACGGGGGTTTAAGGATGGCTTTCAAGCCCGCTTCACCTATGCGCCCCAAGACCGGGGTGCGCGGCCAGTCGAGTATTCTTAGAGTGACGTCCCAGAAACTTACCCCAGCTTTGTATCGAATCTTCTGACTCTGTAAGCCGTAGGCTAATCCCAATGACGGCTCCAGCCAACTGAAGAATTTATAGCTTCCTTC
>JBEPZC010000198.1:0-2135 GCA_041641035.1 Candidatus Bipolaricaulota bacterium | reverse complement strand
CGGGGGAAGAAGATCACGCGACTCGATCTGCACAATGAGTCTGTCGAGCGAGCACGGCTGCGGACCGGAGAAGACCGTGATTTCACGCAATGTGAAGCTCCCTTGCCCCGCGCGAGCGACGACCCCTTCAAGTTCAATCGCTGCAGGAGCAGGGACGGTGACTCGCACATAGTGCTCAATAGACTTCACTGTGATCTGGCACGCTCTCTCGCTGTATTCGCCCTTGACAGAGACTTTGTCGCCAACGTTCAGAATGATAGGTGCACGCTCGACGCGTACAGCAAGATGATCGCGTGAGCAGATGACCACTCTACTGTCCTTGGCTTGCACGTCTTTGAGAGCAAATGCTTGCCCGTCGCCGTGCGCGACGATACCCTCGAACTCTGCCGTAATCGTTGCCGGTGGTCGCGTCAAGAGAAAAATTAAAATCACGATGACCACGGCGGCGACGGCTGCGCCGCCGAGGACCATCCACCGTCTGGTGGAATTCATCTCTAGCCTCCTCTAGGGCTTCTTGCCAAATGTTGCGACGTGATCGCGATAATAGACGTGGAACCCCTGCGAGGGATCAAGCCAGGGTGGTAGACGCATCACCCCGATGATGCGCTCATCCTGGCGCAGCTGCGCAAGAAGGTTGGGGAAGTTTGGGAAGTTCCCTGCCAATGCTTTCCACATCGCGCGTGCCCCAGTGATAATGTATTTATCTACAGCGAGCTCCTCAGGTTCATAGCGCCGCAAGCTCTCCCCGTGCTTCTGCACGAAAGCGATGTCGCTCACGCGGAAGAGACTCTCACTAAGAGCATAAACGAGCACCAGCAGCGACGGCGTTGGGATCTCGCCTTGGAGCAATCCCAGCTCTTCCAGGCGGCCCCTTGCAGATTGATACTGGCCGAAAAACTCCTCACCGAGCAGGGCGAAGACCAAGACCATCTGAGGCTGTTCCCCTTCAACAATGACAATATAATCATAGAGCGACTCGTCGAGCGACGCCCACGCCTCGGGGAGCCTGCCTTCGCCCAGAAGCTTCTGGAGCTGTTCCCACTTTGCGGTCATCGTCACAGGGATCGTGACCGTGCGATAGTCTCCAAGCTCGCCCATAATCGGCTCCTCCAGATGTGCCCCGGCAGTGATCTCAGCGGCTGAGGGCTGGAGGAGCGGCCGGATGCTCTCGAGGGAGAGCGATCTTCGGTATGCGTATTTATAGAGAAGCGTGCGGTTGAACCCTGTGAGCCTGACAGTGGCCATATCGGGCCTGTGGGCAGCAAGGGCTTCTCTCAGATATCCATCGGCGATGGCTTGCAAGCGCTCTTGGACGAGCTTCGGAATGGTGATCTCGATCTCGGCTTCAAGACGGACAAAATCTTTCTCTTTGATCTGAGTCTGGCCGAGAAGCCGATGGTCGCGGATCTGCAGGGGCTGATCTGTCTCCTTGGGAAGATGGAGTTGCCACCAGATGAGGGGAACACCACCGCCGACGACAACAATCGCTCCGATGGTCAGAAAGAGCACGGTCAAGCTCTGGCGGGCAGTGCGCTGCCATAGTCCCCACGCGAGCGCAATTAGAAGGGCTAACGCAACGATCCAGAGTATAACTTGCATCTCTTGGCTCATCTCTTCCCCCTCCCACCAAAGTTCTTCACGAAGGCATTATACTGGAAAGCCCTACCGTCGGCCAAACGCCAGCTCCGTCGAGGCCGCCCAACCGTCGGCTTGCCACGTGAAGTCCGTTTGCAATATATGCAAAACCCCAAGACCTATACCCCACGTGACCTCTCGCCCGTTCCAGCCCGCACGCAGCGCAATTCCCTCAAAGGGCTGAACTTCTATCCCCACACGGATGGCGCGCAGCTCCTCTTGACGCGCAAGATCCACCGCTCCCAGAAGACGCATTCTATCACCCCACACCCTAAGGGCCACCCCCATGCGCACGATCATCGGGATCTCTCGAGAGCTTTCCTCACTGACAAGCTGGGTGCCCATTACGTCAGTTATGGCCAACCCCCCTCGTATCCAACCGAACCGAGCTATCAGCCCAAGATCAATCCCTGTCCCGACAAGACGCTGCCCCGCCCGCAGTTCATCGTAGAGCTTGAGGGCGATTCCTGCAGCCATCATCTCGCGAATACCTGCGCCGA
>JBEPZC010000197.1:0-2143 GCA_041641035.1 Candidatus Bipolaricaulota bacterium | reverse complement strand
CATCATGCCCTGATGAAAAGATATCGTTTTATGGGGTGCATCGAAGTCGCGGTACGCGATACCACCCCTGGGGAGCTGAAGCTAGAGCGCACTGGTCGCCTGCTCGTTCACAAGAGACTAGGTGCAGAGGAGTATCGGCGACGTCGGGCTGGGCTTGCTACTATAGAAGAGATCTTTCGCGCTGTCGGCGCACAAGAGATCATCGTCCCGTCCTTAGGGTTAGGGCTACATTTGATGGGCGGTTGCGCCATCGGCTCCGACCCGAAAAACTCCGTCGTCAACGAGAGTTTTCAGCTACACGGCTTTCCCAATCTCTATGTCGCCGATTCCAGTGTCTTCCCGGCCGCGCCGGGGATCAACCCCGCCCTGACGATCATGGCCTTAAGCCACAGAGCAAGTCAGGTTATTCTCTCCCAGCGAGTGTGAGAGTGCTATGTCTCAATTTCTCGGACCAAGAGAACTTGCAACGTTGGAGCGCCTCGGCGACCTGATGCTCCCTGGAGACTCAGAGTTCCCGTCGTTCTCTCAGACGGGCTGTATCGCGTTCGTGGACGATCTCTTGCGTTATATGGCCCCCAAGGATCGCGACGACATCAAGACGTTGCTCAAGATACTCTCGTTCTTGCCAATCCCGCTGCTGCGCGCCTTCTTACAGCTTTGTCAAACCCGGTGGACGCCGACGCTGCGCATGATCGAGCTTGGCTTGAAGGGTCTTGTCATGAGCTTGTATTACTCTAATAAGACCGCTCCACACTATGCCGGGCGCAAGCCCTTCGATGTGCTCGGCTTCAGCTTGCGACGTTTGTAAAGACGTCGAATTTGTGCTATACATAGCGAAACGACTATGTTCGCCAAGGCCATTAGTGGGGCAGTCGTCGGCATTGATGCGGAGCTCATCGAAGTCCAGTGCGACATCGCGCTTGGGCTACCAACCTTCACCATCGTTGGGTTACCCCAAAAAGAAGTCCAAGAGAGCCGTGAGCGCATCCGCAGCGCCCTGAAGAACGCAGGCTTCGACTTCCCTGCCAAGAGAATCACGGTCAACCTGGCGCCCGCCGATTTACCCAAGGAAGGGGTCGGACTTGATCTGCCTTTGGCGTTAGCGATCTTGGTCGCGACGGAGCAGATCTCTGGCGAGCGTCTGACCCAATTTTTAGCGTTAGGGGAGCTTTCGCTTGACGGGGAGGTGCGTCCGGTCAAGGGCGTTCTCCCCATAGCACTGGCCGCTCGAAAAAACAATATGAAGGGCGTCATTGTGCCTGCAGGCAACGCCAAGGAAGCGGCTATCGTCTCGTCCTTGGAAGTCTACGCTGTCGAGAATCTCCAACAAGCGATCGCGTTTCTCAACGGCGAGCTTCAGCTGCAGCCGACGACCGTCGAGCCGATGTCCCTGGCCGGCGATGGACCACTCTATGACTGCGACTTGAGCGAGATTAAGGGCCAAGAGCAAGCAAAACGCGCGCTCGAAGTCGCTGCCGCCGGAGGGCATAATATCCTCTTGATCGGCCCGCCAGGGTCGGGCAAGAGCATGCTCGCCAAGCGCCTCCCTACGATCTTGCCTCCGCTCTCGTTCGAAGAATCCCTCGAAGTGACAAAGATTTATAGTATTATGGGGTTGCTACCCCCAGATCGTCCTTTGGTTTTGGCGCGGCCTTTTCGGGCACCACATCACACGGTCTCATACGCGGGCATGGTCGGGGGCGGGCACGGTCAGCCCCGCCCCGGCGAGATCTCCCTTGCCCACCACGGCGTCTTGTTTTTAGACGAGCTGCCCGAATTCGAGCGCGACGTCTTAGAAACACTACGTCAGCCCCTAGAAGAGCGGGCGATCACGCTCTCGCGGGCTGCAGCAGCCCTGACGTTCCCAGCGAACTTCATGCTTGTGGCAGCCATGAACCCCTGCCCCTGTGGCCACCGGGGAGATCCGAAAAAGCCCTGCCGATGCAGCCCTCTCGATGTGCGACGCTACCGCAAGCGGATTTCCGGCCCGTTTCTTGATAGAATAGATATATTCGTGGAGGTACCACGGCTCACAAAAGAGGAGTTGATGGGGAAGCCCACGGGCGAACGCTCGGAGATCGTGCGAGCTCGGGTGGAACGAGCTCGTCGGATCCAACAGGAGCGCTTCGGTGGGAAGATCTTC
>JBEPZC010000196.1:0-2173 GCA_041641035.1 Candidatus Bipolaricaulota bacterium | reverse complement strand
CCCACCCTGAACGCTCACGGCTCCCTGGGCAGTCTCTAGGGGAACCTCAAGGTAGCGCAGCATTCGCTCTGAGTGATCGCGCGTTGGGCTAGGCTCGAGAATCGTCGTCGTTCCGTGAGCGTGAAGCCCCGCAAGCAAGAGCGCCGATTTTACTTGGGAGCTGGCTACGGGAAGTTCGTAACGGATCCCATGGAGCTTTCGTCCCGTGATTTTTAAAGGGGCAAACCCGCCGGCGCTCTCGATCTGCGCACCCATGCGGATCAGGGGATCAATGACGCGCTTCATGGGGCGCTTGCGCAGGCTCGCGTCGCCCGTGATCGTCGCGGTGAAGCGCTGTCCGGCAAGCAGCCCAGCGAGGAGACGCATCGTCGTCCCGGAGTTTCCTGCATCGAGCGCGTGCGCAGGAGAAGAGAAACCCGTGACGTTCTGGACGATGGTGGGCTTAATCACGACGCCGAGGGCGCGCAGGGCACACGCTGTGCTCTGCACATCGCGTGCTGGTGAGAGATTCTCTATGCTCACAGCACCGTCGGCAAGCGCCCCACAGATGAGCGCCCGATGCGAGATAGACTTATCCCCCGGCATGCGCAGCGCGCCCCGCAATGCGCGCGCCGGGCTCATAACTTTGCGCATAGCTTTGTGTGGGAGTCCGGTATCGGACTAGATGCCGTCGTACAGCCTGGGCGACCACGCCCAGCTCATCCATCAAGAGCTTAAACTGTTCTGGGAGCAGTGCCTGCGGGCCGTCACAGAGAGCTTTGTCGGGATCGTGATGGACCTCGACAAGTAAGCCATCAGCTCCCGCGGCGATCCCCGCCAACGCCAAGGGAATGACCTTGGTGCGCACACCCGCAGCGTGGCTGGGATCGACAATGACGGGCAGGTGCGACAGCTCCTTCACAACCGAAACAGCGCCCACGTCGAGCGTGAAGCGCAAGTGATCTGAAAACGTGCGAATCCCGCGTTCACACAAGATGACATTCTTGTTTCCTTCGTTCAGCACGTACTCAGCGGCCATGAGCCACTCCTCGATCGTCGCGGCGATGCCGCGCTTTAGCAAGACGGGCTTGTTGCAGCGCCCGACTGCTTTGAGCAGCGCGAAGTTCTGCATGTTGCGCGCGCCGATCTGTAGAACATCTGCGTGCTGCGCAACACTATCGACGTGAGCAGTATCCAAGACTTCCGTGACGATATACAGCCCATAGTGATCGGCAGCGGCACGCAGCAGTTTCAGCCCTCGCTCACCTAACCCTTGGAAGGAGTACGGGCTGGTGCGGGGCTTGAACGCCCCGCCGCGCATCAGGCGCACACCCTGCTGCGCCACAAGCTGTGCACATTGATAGATCTGCTCCTCGCTCTCTACCGAGCACGGCCCAGCGATGATCACCAATTCTTGGCCTCCAATCTGAACGTCACCTACCGAGACGACCGTACCCTCGGGGTTGAATTCTCGACTGGCTAATTTGTACGGCTTTGTGATCTCGACAACCCCTTCGACGCCGTCAAGCACGGTGAGTCGTTGGGGATCTATGCCGCGCTTATCGCCGATAGCCCCTAGAATGGTGCGCATGACGCCGTCTACGCGATGGACCTTGAACCCCAAGCGTTCGAGTTCTTGGCTGGCTTGCTGAATTTGCCCTTCACTAGCTCCAACTTTCATAATGACAACCATAGCATGCCTCCTGAAGCACAGAAAGAGCACAAATTTTTGAGGTGAATCTCGTCGAAGCAGGCTCAGTGAGGTGAGAGTAATGGGTTTAGGGCCGTGCGGCCCCAAAGAAGAAGGAGGCGACACCAAACGAGAGCATGGCCCATCTTTCTAAGATATCGAGCATAGCTATCGCCTCCTTGAGTCAAGATGTAGGCGTATCATAGCACGACTTGCGTCTGTTGTCAAGGGGGGCCTTGTGAAAGAAAACAAATCGCGTGGTGTTGTTGGGATCGGATTCGATGCTCTCGCGCAGGATCGCCAAATTATAGCGATGTGCAGCGTCAAGACTTGCGATGGCTGCCCAGCTGGGATCGCCGTGCTGCGCGACCCAGCGCGCTGCCCCTGCCGTGTCGTAGAAGTGCTCGACAGCAACGGGTAAGCTCGCTAAAAATCCCTGACACTGCGCGAGAGCTTGCGGGTGCGAAAAGATCGTACGGATCTGCTCAAGCGAGCTTCCCGGAA
>JBEPZC010000195.1:0-2179 GCA_041641035.1 Candidatus Bipolaricaulota bacterium | reverse complement strand
GGGCGTCACCTAGCTGATGGCGGGATGGTCAGTCCCTTGCCCGTCGACGTCGCCCGCCATCTGGGAGCGGAAGCCGTGATCGCTGTGGACCTCAACTTGGGATCAAAGCGATGTCGTGCAGCGCATCCTCCGCGGAGCGCCCCCGGACTCTTTGAAGCGCTTGATCTTGCCATCTCCATTTTCGTGTGGCGCGTGACGGAGCTGACGTTGGCCATCGCCCCACCTGATGTGCTCATCGTCCCAGAGGTGCCCGATGACTCGATTGTGGGTAGTCTGAGTTACCATCGCGCACAAGAGCGGATCGCCCTAGGAGAGGCCGCCACGCGCGCCAAGCTCCCTGAAATCCAGAGACTGCTCTCTTGACAAGATTTCAGTAGAGTGCTATACTTTCACTAGACTGACATGTCAGTCTAGTTATGCCCAGAACGGTTCTCGATAAAGAGATAAGAAGACAACAGTTGCTCGACGCGGCGATCCGTGTCTTCGCCCGCAAGGGGTACGTAGAGACCTCGATTGACGATATCATCAATGAAGCTGACGTTGCGCGCGGCACGTTCTATCTCTATTTCCCTGGGAAGAAGGAGATCTTCCTTGCGATCATTGATCATTATTTTGAGCTGCTCTCGCAGTTAGTGAATCGTCTGACGGCTGAGGAGTGGCCGGCGCGCCTCGATCGCGAACGCTTTCGAGAGCATGTGCTGGCGTGGTTGCGATTCTTCGTGCAGCATCGAGATTTGGCAAAAGTGATCTATCGCGAGGCGACTTCGATTGACCTGCAATTTGAGGATCGGTGGAGTCGTCTCAGTGAGACGGTGAAAGGCTTTCTCGTCGAACGGGCAGCAGCGCTTCAACAGAGCGGCGTTTTGCGAAAGACGCTCGACCCGCAGGCGTGGGCGCTCTTCATGGAGGGCATCTTCCACGCGGTGATCTGTAACTATATCTTACAATCGGATCGTCCTGATTTGGACTGGCTGGCCGATCAGTGGGTGGATTTTGTGATGTGGGGGATCGCCCCGGCGAGGTGAAGCACGCATATGCTCAAGCGACTCGTGTTCATCAGTATAATAGTGACGCTCGTCGGCAATGCTCAAGCTCAATCGAATAAAATAGATCTGCTCTTGGTAGACGAGACCCAGACGCTACAAGCTTCTTTGATGGTGCAGATCTACGCGAGAGCTTTGCAAGAGTCCGGGCTGTTTAACTTCGACGCCAAGGTCGCACACGTCCAATCGAGCTATGATGACCCATTGGGCGTGAACCCTACGGATAAAAAATACGAACTGATCGTGATCGTCCCGCGGGGCATCGAAGACGGCTCAGTGCCACAAATCTGGCTGATCACTCAGCCCATCGGGCCGCAGACGCGCTCGGAGCTGCTCGCAGCCATAGAGCTCATTCGCCAGCGCGTTGCGCAAGGCTCCGGCGGGCTGTTCCAAGCCCTGACAGTGATGGACGACGGCGCCTTAGGGATATTTTCGAGCGTCTTTGAACGGCACGGTTGGCTGAAATGAGCAAGAAGCTTTTTGCGCAAAAGATCGTTGATCACCCCTGGTGGGTGATCGGCGCTCTTGCGATCATCACGGCATTCTTTGCCAGCGCTATCCCGAAGATTCGCTTCGAGCAGGACTTTGAAGCGTTCCTCCCCCAAGACGATCCTGCGACGATCGCACTCCATCGCGCCGAAGAGCGCTATGGCGACCAGAAGCTCTTTATGGTCGTCCTCGAGACTGACGATACGATCTTCAAGCCCGAAACACTGAGAAAACTCAAAGAGATGGAAGAGCTCTTTGAGCAGATCCCCGAAGTCGAGGAGGTGCGCGGGCCGACCAACTCCCAAGTCATCTACGGGACCGAGACGGCGATCACCGTCGCGCAAGCGCTGCCGGAGATCCCACAGACTCCCGAAGAGATCGAAGCGTACAAAGAGCGTGTCTTAGGGGATCGGTTGCTGCGGGGGACCGTCGTCTCTGAGGACGGCAAGGCTGCTGGGATTCTCATCCGGCTTAAGACCGGCGAAGAAGAGACCGTCGGCGTCGTCACGAGAGTGCTAGAGATCGCTGAGCGCTATCAGGGTCCAGAGCGCATCTACGTTGGAGGGATGCCCAGGCTCAATCAGTTCATCGCTGAGAGCATGAGAAAAGACCTCACCGTGCTCTTCCCCATGATGATTGGTGTTATC
>JBEPZC010000194.1:0-2222 GCA_041641035.1 Candidatus Bipolaricaulota bacterium | reverse complement strand
GCAAGAGCAATCCCACTGGACGTGAGAAACGCTCTGCGTGTCATCGATTTGTTCATAATCTATCACCCTAACAGTTCTGAGTTCTCCGTTCTTAGGCTCATAGTTTAAGCGGTGCCCTAAGAACTGTCAAACGATTCGTCCTGACAGATCACTGCCCTTTGAATTCGGGCTTCTTCTTGTTCAAGAACGCCGTGACCCCTTCGTGCATGTCCTCAGTCGTAAAGAGCACCGCGAACGCCTCGCGTTCTAACAAGAGCGCCGCGTCGAGAGAGCAGTCCGCTCCGGCGTTTATAATCTGTTTGGTGAAGCGCACAGCGATAGGCGCACGAGATGCCAACTTCTCAGCGAACGCTTTGACTTCTTGCTCGAACGTCTCGTTCTCGTAAACGTGATCTATAAGCCCCCATTGAGCGGCTTGCTCAGCGCTGATGCGCTCACCTAGCATACAGAGCTCTTTGGCACGCGCCGGACCGACCAAGCGCAAGAGCCTTTGCGTGCCCCCACCGCCAGGGATCAACCCCAAGTGGATCTCGGGTTGGCCCACTTCGCTGCGCTTGCTGGCTAGACGAAAATCGCACGCAAGCGCGAGCTCCAATCCGCCCCCAAGCGCGAACCCGTCAATCGCGGCAATCACAGGTTTGGGGCAGAGTTCGGGGGTTCTAAAGAACTCCCCCAGCTCCACAAACTGATAGGGCTTCCCCTGCGTAAACTCTGTGATATCCGCCCCAGCGCTGAACGCCTTGCCCCCTTCTCCCTTGAGCACGATCACCCGCACATCGGGATTCTCGCGCAACTGTGCAAAGACCTGGGGCAGCTCCTGGCGCATCTCCGCATTGATCGCGTTCAATCGCTGCGGACGATTGAGCGTCACCCAAGCGACATGAGTGTTCTTGTCAATGCGCACTTTCAGCGTCTTGTACTCCTTGTACTCTTCTGTATACTGATAAAACCCTTCCCCAGCAGCTGTGCCGGTCTTGCCGGCCTGCACCATCTGTTTGAGAAGATCGTTGACTCGATAGCGTGGGTCTTTGTGCTTGGCGTAGAGCCGCTCAAGCTCAGCGACGAGCTTGTCTAACCCAATTCTATCGGCGCGGCGCAGCAGCCCTTCAGGGAAGTTCAAGCCCAGCTGACACGCCAGATCAATCTGCTCAGCGGTAGAAACGCCGTTCTCGATTAGCCATGCGGCCTCGTTGACCATGAGGGCATAGAGGGGCAGGGGATCGAATCTCTGTCCTGCTTCGCGAGAGTAATTGGCTCCGCCGTCTTGATAGTGATAAAACCCGCGGCCAGTCTTGCGCCCTAGACGCCCCTCCTTGACGGCTCGCTCGATCAGGGGGGGAATGGCAAGACCTGCTTCTTTCATAATGTTATAAGCCACGTCAATTCCTGTGAGGTCTTGCAGCTCAAAAGGGCCCATAGGGAAGCCCTCATAAAACTTCATGCGGCTATCGATCTCTTCGATAGTCGCTTCGCCGCGCGAGACAAGCCATGCCGCCTCAAAAAGATAGGGGCCGATCAAGAGCCTATTGACGATGAACCCGCGCACGTCCTTCTCAACGCGAATCGGGGTCTTGCCCAGCTTCTTGGCAAGCTCTGTGACCAGCTGCATCGTCTCTTCGGAGGTCTTCTCGCCCTTGATGACCTCGACAAGCGCCATGCGCACGACCGGGCTGAAGAAATGCATCCCCACGACTTTGTCGGGGCGATTGGTCACGCGGCCTAGCTCGGAGATGCTGAGAGAACTCGTATTGCTTGCGAGGATCGCGTGTGGAGGCGAGAGCGTGTCGATCTCCTTAAAGATCGCGAGCTTCAAGCTCATAATCTCGGGCACGGCTTCGATGACGACATCAGCGTCGGAGACAGCTTCTTTGAGATCAACCAAGGGAGTGATGAGTTTCAGGGCAGCTTCGGCTTTTTGTGGGGAGATCGTGCCCTTCTCGGCGAGCTTCTTCAGGCTCCAGTTGATCTGATCGTAGCCTTTCTTCACAAGCTCTTCGGTGATATCGCGCATTTTGACTCTATATCCTGCGAGCGCGGCGACTTCAGCGATGCCATGGCCCATCGTGCCCGCGCCGAGCACCGTAATCGTTCTTATGTCATCAAGCTTCATAGCGAGCAATCACCTCGAGAGATTTTTCGCTCGATGCTTATGATAGCGCAAAGCTGGGGCAGGGTGCAAAAAAGTTCCGACTGCTCTTTTCATCAGGGCTATCTGAACTCCA
>JBEPZC010000193.1:0-2238 GCA_041641035.1 Candidatus Bipolaricaulota bacterium | reverse complement strand
ACCATAGCCGATCTGCCCCATTTGAAACAGTTGGATGAATTTGGGCTATTAATGCTGGAGCAGCCCCTAGACTATGATGATCTTCTCGATCACTCTCGCCTGCAGAAGGATCTGCAAACCCCGATCTGTCTCGATGAGAGCATCAAGACCCCTGATGACGCCCGTAAAGCTCTTGATATTGGGGCGTGTAAGATTATCAATATCAAGCCAGGTCGGGTGGGCGGGCTGCTGAACGCAAAGAGAATTCACGATCTCTGTTGGGAGCGGGGCGTGCCTGTCTGGTGCGGCGGCATGTTAGAGACAGGGATCGGGCGAGCGGCGAACGTCGCGCTGGCGAGCTTGCCCAACTTCGTGCTCCCCAACGATATCTCAGCGAGTGCGCGCTATTGGCGAGAGGATATCATCGAGCCGCCGTTTATCTTGGAGCGCGATGGAACGATCAGGGTTCCGCAGGGGCCGGGGCTAGGGGTGAGTGTCGTACCCGAACGATTAGAGAGAGTAACGCAACGACGAGAAGTCTTCCACATATGATCCTCAAGACTGTTGGTTTCATCTTACGCACGATCAAATTTCGCGAGAGCGATCTCATTCTTACAGTGCTCTCGCGTGACTACGGGAAGATCTCTCTCATCGCAAAGGCTGCGCGACGCACCGAGAGCAAATTCGGCGCAGCGCTCGATCTGCTGACGCTCAGCGAGTTGGTCTTCTACGACGCAGAGAATCTGAAACTACTCAAAGAAGCGAGCATCCTTGAAGACTATCACGCCGTCAAGAGCGAGTATAAGCGCCTCATGCTCGCGCTGCACTCGGTGCACTTGCTCAATCAATTAGTCGAAGAGCATCATCCCGACCGGGCGGTCTTCGAGCTGTTACGGGATTTTTTAGGTGAGCTGGGCTCTCTCACAAATCTTGAAGTGGCCGCGATAGCATTCAAGCTGAAGCTCATGCGCGCCCTGGGGATCGCGCCGCGCCTGAGCAGCTGCGCGCGTGGCAGACATAAGCTCACAGATGCGTTCTGGTTCTCCCCTCAGAGTGGAGGCCTTGTTTGTGAAGAGTGTCATCAAACAAGTGACACCCGCATCAGCCCCCCCTTGGCCCAAAACTTGAAGATGATCCTTGGGCTGAGCTGGGGCAAGCTCGATCGGCTTGCGCTCAGCGAAGACGAGATCACGCTCGCCCACAAGCTACTCGACGAGTTCATCGGCTTCCATCTCAAAGCGCCTCACATGCCCTCGAAGTAGCCCCCTATACGGATCAGCAAGATCGTGATCCCCACGGCGATCAAGAAGTTGCCCAGCGCTGTCAAGAGCTCCGGCATTGATCTCACCTCCCGCAAAGATTATGCATTATCTATAGCATAGACGTCACACTGTTGTCAAACCGAACTGCCCCTCTTGACTTCTTAGGTGTTTTGTGTTAAGAATGAGCACAACCGACCAACAACAAGGGAGGCATTATGCTTCAGAAGAGTTGTGCAGCTCTCTTGGTGCTTTGTCTTATAAACGGGTTTGCAGCCTTCGCTCAAGAGTGGGAGGTATGGCCCAAAGCGAGAGACTTCGACCACCCCAAGATCGCGAACGCCTTAGAAGACTTGATCGCGGCTAATCAGGCACAGCAGCCTCTCTTCGTGACAGATATCCTCCATCAGCCAATTTCCCAACTCTATGCCCTGCATCGCCAAGGGGATCACGTCCGCGTGATCATCGAAACGGAGTCCGAAAGGGCCTTGAGCAGGATCGTAGCAGCCATCGAGCGTGTTGGGGGCAAAGTCGAATTGAGCTACACAACTCAGATTCAAGCCCTAGTACCCATAAAAAATATTCAGCAGATCGCTGATCTAAAAGAAGTGCAGTTTGTGAGGTTTCCTGTCCGGCCAGTCTTAGCTCAGGGAACGACCGTGAGCGAGGGCCAAAAGCTCATTGGCGCGCCGACGTGGCACAAGGCCGGCGTGGACGGACGAGGGGTCAAAGTGGGTGTCATTGACCCGGATTTTGACGGCTATGAGCGACTCCTAGGGCGTGAGCTCCCCCCGCGCGAGCGAGTGACGGCCAAATCTTTCCGTCGCGATGGGCGAATGACAGATCCGGAGTTCCCCGGCAAGCACGGCGTCGCTGTGAGTGAAGTGATTCACGACATAGCCCCAGGGATGCACCTGCATCTTGCAGCGTTTGAGACCGATGTCGAGTTCCGCCAGGCTGTAGATTGGATGATCGAGCAAAAAGTCGACGTGATCAACAC
>JBEPZC010000192.1:0-2258 GCA_041641035.1 Candidatus Bipolaricaulota bacterium | reverse complement strand
CTCAACGGGACGATGCGACAGTTCTCAGGAAAGAGAATGACGACCTCGTCGCCCACCCTCAAAATCTTTTGCCCCTTGGCCTCCTCAGGAGCGAGCACTTCCAGAAGAGCTTTATCGCTCCCCTTCTTGAAGACACGTAGCTCGTAAGCGCTCATAAGCTCGCCCTTCTCGAAGTTCTCTAGCGTGTTGACCGAGACGAACTGCTCCGGGTAGCTCGACTCGACGGATTTTTTGAGAATCTCTTCGGCCGAGGGCTGCTGCGCCCAACTCATACTGAAAACTACAAGACCCACGACGACAACGATCCCAACTGTGCGTATCGCGTTCATAGCACGCCTCCTTCACACGATTTGCGCGATTCACTATACTTACACGCTCACACATGCCGCAGTGCCTGCACCGGCTCTTGCTTGGATGCGATATACGCCGGATAGAGCGCCGCAAGCACGGCCACAACTTGTGCCAGCACGAAGAACATCCCCAACGTCCCCCAGGAGAACTCAGCGTAAAACGTCGTCCCAATGGGCACGTTCACAAACTGCGACGCCTGGGTAATCGTGATCCCTACCACCGAAAAGTACTTGAGCAGTGCCCCGCCAATCCCGATCCCCATCAGCCCGCCCGCTGCCCCCAAGATCGCGCTCTCTAAGAGAAAAAGCCAACGGATCTCCCCTGGCGTCATCCCCAGAGCCATGAGCGTCCCGATCTCGCGCACCCGCTCAAAGACTGACATCAACATGGTGTTCACGATCCCCAACGTCGCAATCAATATCACGACAAACGAGATGAGGGCCATGAGCTGCCGCCGTGCAGCGAGCAACTCGAAGATCGCTGCCCCCAATTCTTTCCAAGTCTGGACTTCCAAGCCGTCATCGCTGAATCTCTCTCGGATGATGTGAGCGACGGGATCGGCTCGGTCGGCGTCCGTCAGCATCACCGTGATCTCGGTGACTTGGCCGGCCATGCGCAATAATCTCTGGGCATCGGGCAGAGCGAGCGCCAGCACAGAGTTATCTATCTGGCTGTAGCCGGTCGCAAAGATCCCCTTGATCTCGACATCAATCGAATTGAGAGCGCCCTTGGCCGTCGTCGCCACAAGCGTTAAGAGATCGCCAACGCTGACTTTCAAATCCTGCGCAAGCTGTGCCCCGATGAGGGCATAGCCGGGCTTGTCCGGAAGATACTCTCCCTGAACGATTTTCGTAGCGATGACCCCGTTGCGTTCGGCTTGTGGATCAAAACCCAGTCCCAATACTCCTAAGCTTTCGCTGCCAGTGCTGATGATCACGGGAAAGCGCACCCTGGGGAAGACGTCCTTCACGTTCGGAAGCTCTTGAAGCTTGTAGACAACGCTCTGATAGTCTTTGATGGCGATATCCAAGGGCATCAGGCGCGCCTTCTCCTGGTAGCCTCGGGCGTGAATCTGAATGTGTCCTGTCTGAGCTTTGATGAAATTATCTGTGAACTGTTTATCGACGCCCTGAATAAAGCCGTAGAAGAAGAGCACGAGCACCAAGCCCAGCCCGATAGCGATAAGAGTAATGGCGCTGCGGCGCTTGTTGCGCAAGAGGTTGCGCGCGGCGAGCTTCAGAAAGACCCACATAGGGTTCTAGTTTATCATATTTTATATCCCCGCACCGTCACACTATAGAAGCCCGCTGGCTCTGGGACAGAGCTGGGCGCGATCACTTCAACACTCTGAAAGCCTGCCTCAGAGATCATTTTGAGATATTCTTTGTCTTCGACTGCCCCTGCAAGACAGCCAGCCCACGCTGCCAGATCGCCCTTCAAGAGATTCGCGATCTTCCCGTGCGTCACGATATCCGAAACGATCAGCCTTCCACCAGGCCTGAGGACCCGAAAGGTTTCGCGGAAGACTCGGCTCTTATCTGGGACAAGATTGATGACGCAATTACTGATGACGACGTCCACAGAAGCGTCTGGGAGGGGGAGCGACTCGATCTCGCCGAGCAAGAACTCGACGTTAGTGAAGCCCATCTTCGCAGCGCTGGCGCGTGCTCGCTCGACCATCGCTTCGGTCATATCCACACCGATAGCACGACCGCGCGGACCAACTTTCTGGGCTGCGAGAAAGACATCTATGCCGCCGCCGCTGCCCAAATCCAAAACAGTCTCGCCCTCGCGCAGTTCTGCTAGAGTCACTGGGCTGCCGCAGCCCGCACCGACGCTGAGAACATCGTCGTCTAGTTTTGCTAACTCTTCTTTGGGGTACCCAATTTGCTCTAGATACCCCACGT
>JBEPZC010000191.1:0-2293 GCA_041641035.1 Candidatus Bipolaricaulota bacterium | reverse complement strand
GCTGTGCATGAGCTTAAGCCCCCATTCTGCACGTGTGCATCACAGATCTGCACGTCACAGTCATAGCCTTCTGTCTCTAACCCACAAATTTGCGACAGATATGGCTCCGGTTGAAGGCTGTAATTTTTGGGGACCCCACCCCCTAAAATGATAATGCTGAGCTTCTTGGACCATCTGTGCTTGGCCAGCCAATGATATGCCCCAAACTCGTGAATATCTGTTTCTATATCAATACTAAACTGAAATCTCTCGCCGAGCTTGCGCTTCAGATACGCGACGTTGAGATAGATCGAGCCATCTTGGGGAGCACCACAGAAGATCGGTACCCGATGGAGATGCGCTTGCACGGTGAGCGAATGCTCCCGCGCTTTTTTCTTCAGCAGTTTCGCTGTATATTGTCCCAACAGATCGTGAAACTGCGGGGTGGTCATGCGGTGCTGAAATGCTTCTTGGGTGAGCAGCTCCTGCACGAATTTGTCCGTGCGATAGAGATCGTCTTCAGGGAAGACCAAGTCATAGATGCGCGTCAGCCCACTCCGCCGCAACCGGATATCTCCAATATTGGGGTCTATTGCGAAGAATTCCCCGTCTATGGCTCGCTGCAAGTCGTGATAGATATTGGCGCCCGTGGTCACCAAGATATCTATAATCCCAGCTTTGATGAGCGGGATGAGGCAGGTCGTATGGAGGCTTGCGGGGGTCATCGCGCCGGAGAGCGCGAGCACAATCGTGTGATCCTCTTCGATCATGCGCCGAATGATCTCATACCCTGTACGCAGCTCGCGCCCCACAAACGCCCCAAACGCTGTGTGCAAGAGCTCAGAGGTTGTCTCGCTTCCCGTGATTGGAGCTCCCTCTACCCGCGGGCCAGGATGCTTCTTAGTCTGTCTCATCGTCGCTCCCTCCAGGGCCGTTCATGTGCCGAGCATCGAGCACCTTGATCTTTCGGTCTTTGAGGTCCTTCACGATCTGGCGCCAGTCATAGCTGTCTATCTTGATGACGAAGACCCCAGTGTCGGGAGTCGTGCGACACTCGTCACAAGTGACGATGCTACGCACGTTGACATCGTGATTGCGGATAACTTCTAACGCTTCAGCGAGGGCCCCAGGGCGGTCTTCTAGTTCCAAGGTGAGCCGCGTGCCCCGCTGATGCACTCCCAACAGCTTCAGCAGCACTTCAAAGATATCCGACTCCGTGATGATCCCAACTAGATGGTTCCCTTCTACGACGGGCAGACCGCCGACTTTATGCTTGCGCATGAGCAAGGCTGCGCGCTCGATGGGGTCGTTGGGGCTGACAGTGATGAGATCGTCGGCCTTGACCATGATCTGTTCAACAGTAGTACGGGCTAACAGATAATTGAGCTCCCAGATGCTCAATGTGGTGGCATCGGAGGGGCTGGCTTCTAAAATGTCGCTCTTGGTGATGATCCCTAGCAGCTTCCCCCGCTTATTGACCACAGGCAGACGGCGCACATTGTGCTTCTTCATCATCTCTTGGGCTTCCAGGATCGGCGTCTCCGGCGGAACTGTGATGACGTCGGTGGTCATCCACATGCGCACAAACATCGTCTCGTCCTCCTCTCAGAATACGTCAGCGCAAGCTGAGCACGTCCGAATTGAGATAGCTTTTGATCAAGTTCGATGGCAACCGCCACTCTTGGGGAACGACTCTCTGGGAGGTGAGATTGGCCTGCGTATAGACCTCGCCTTCGAAGAGCAGCCGCGCCACAAACGTCGCACAATTGAACCCCCACAGACTGTACGGGAGAGCCTCGCCGTACCACGCTCTCCGCCATGGTCTGCTCAAGATCGGGTCAGGCTCCAATAGCGATATATAGTGCTCGACGAGCTGGCGAATCCGTTGGGCTTGCGTTGGGTGCACCCTGATGATGAGCCGCAACTCCGGCAACGCGAGAAACTTTTCCAGCGTCATCCCTGGCTCTTTGAGGACCTCCCAAGCGATGATGCTGCCAGGCTGTCGTGTAAAGGCCAGGCGCATATAATAGAGCAATCTCTCCAGACCCTGATAGTGCTCAGGGTTGACGTACTTGTTGCGATAGTGCTCCGCTGCTCCAAACGCATAGACCGTGATCCCCACAAAGCGCCCCTCGGTATCGAACTCGTCCATCCCCAGGGAGACGTGCCAGAAGCCCCCCAGCAGATAGAGATTGACTCCTGGCTCATCGAACGCAGCTTGAACACGCACAAAATAGAGGTTGACCGACGAGGCCATCGTCACGACGAAGAGCCCTGTCAAGATCGCGATCCGACGAAGTTTTCGGCGAGAGCG
>JBEPZC010000190.1:0-2309 GCA_041641035.1 Candidatus Bipolaricaulota bacterium | reverse complement strand
GAGATCTGGTGCAAGAATGTAGTCGGCGTTACCGACTCGCCCCAGCTGTGGAGAGTAGGCTGGGAGTGGTGTGAAAAGTGAGGAGGAGTCTATGCGAAAGTATCTTTGTGTGATCGTAGTGTTAGTCGCGCTGGTCGGGGGCAGCGCGTGGGCGCAAAGGTCTCCCACGAGCGTGTGGGCGGAGGAGCTTATAGGAGCGGAGGTTGGTGCCCTCATTGGGGGAGCCATCGGACTGGGCACAGTTCACACGACGTGCGTGCGGTTCGAGAAGAGCTGTGATCCACTCTATCGGATTATCGTGTTGCAGCAGCGTATCCCCATTGAGGGCGATCTGTTATCAGTCATAAAGTTGACGTCCCCGGGGTTTCACACGATCAACATGGGGCGAGGGATCGGGGCGTTAGCGGGCGTCGCGTTGATCGGGGTTATGCGCGGGATTGAGGGGAACATCTGGGCGGCGTTCCTAGCGACTCAAGCGTGGGTCGCCGCCAGCCAGCGGATCTTTCTCTTGAAAGCCCCTCTGGTGCCAGCTCTTGTCGCTACTATAGCGTACAATTGGGGCGCGCGCGGGAAAACACAAACAGCCCCGGCGGCATGGGGCCTCTCCCTATTCGCAGCGCGCTTTTAGCTGCGAATGTAATGTATGTTACTTTCTTCATGAACCCCGATTCGGTACAATAGCCCTATCCGACCGAAGGAGGATTGTATGCATATGGTGAGATCAGCTCTCGTGTTCGTTCTGGGAGTCGCAATGGTGGCGGTGGGAGGTACGGCTCCGACGCTGGCTGGTGAGGGGCGCTCGCTTACCGTCACCCAAGTGGTCTTCTTGGGGGACGTCCCCTATGCGACGTCCTCTATGATCACGGTTGCGCCGGGGTACAGCGCTGGGGGAGCGACTATTTATAAGTTTGACGGTTTTGCCTATCTTGCTGGCGATCTGGCCAAGCTCACAGAGATGGGGTTCGATCTGGGGCGTGCCGCCGGTCGTGTGGTCTTTGGGGCGCTCGTCCCTGCCAACGTGCTCATTGAAGTCGCAGCTTTCGCATTCGTGAACGGACGAGTGACGGTCGAGGGCCGACACGATATGGGCAGCTTCGGCAACACCTATCAGCACTTGATGCTCGACCCGGCGCAGAACACCGTTCATGGGCATATCTCCGTCAAAGCTGTCGCTCCCGCGATCAATATGGTCGGGGACATCACCGCGCCGATCTCGATCACCGCGACGTATGAGAAAGATAGAGTAACAGGGCTGGTGCAGTACGGGGCGCAGCTGACGGCAGAGCTGAAGTTCAGACACAAGCAGCATGACCCGCGCGACGTGGAACTCGAAGGCTCCGTGTATGTCCGTAATATGACGCTGGCTGTCC
Organism: Candidatus Bipolaricaulota bacterium; assembly: GCA_041641035.1. Lineage (GTDB taxonomy): Bacteria > Bipolaricaulota > Bipolaricaulia > RBG-16-55-9 > DRXL01 > JANXCC01. The sequence continues at coordinate 939 of JBEPZC010000190.1, read as the reverse complement.
TCAGCCAGACGGAGTGGACGTTTTCTGGGGAGATCGTCGCAGCGCTGCACGTGGATCCGTAAATTAAATTCCCATTCTCTTAGCGATGATCTCGTACATCACTTCGGTGGTGCCCGCGCCGATCTTCCAGAGTCTTATGTCTCTATAGAATCGAGCGATATCGTATTCTTCGATGTAGCCGTAGCCGCCGTGAATCTGTAAGCACTCATCGGCGACCTCGCAGGCGACGTCGACGCAAAATGCTTTACACATCGAGACGACCATGGTCGCGTCTTCGCCAGCCTCCATGAGACGAGCGGCGTGATAGAGCAACTGTCTGGCGGCTTCGAGCTTTGTCTGAAGCTTGGCGAGCTTGTGTCGCGTAATTTGGAACTCCGAGAGCTTCTTCCCAAACAGCTCGCGCTCTTGTGCATATTTTATAGCGTCTTCGAGGGCTTGTTGGGCTGACGACGTCGCGGCGACGCACGAGACGAAGCGCTCGTTCTGCAGCCCTTCCATAGTGTAATAGAAGCCCTTGTTCTCCTCGCCGATGAGATTCTCCACGGGCACAGGGCAGTTATCGAACGAGAGTTCGCCGGTGTCGGAGGCGTGCATCCCGAGCTTCTTGGGGAGCTTTTGGACTTCAAACCCTGGCGTGCCCTTCTCGACTAAGAGCAGCGAGATCCCGCGATGGCCGGCGCTGGGGTCGGTCTTACACGCCACAAAGAAGAGATCGGCATTGAGGGCGTTGGTGATGAACGTCTTGCTCCCGGTGAGCAGGTAGTGGGAGCCCTTCTTCTTGGCGGTCGTACGCATCGCGGCCAGATCGGAGCCGCCGCTGGGTTCAGTGAGGGCAATAGCCGCGACCTTCTCCCCGCGAATGAGCGCGGGGAGATATTTCTCTTTGAGGGCCTTGGAGCCGTATTTATAAAGATAGGGCGAGCTCATATCCGTGTGCAC
>JBEPZC010000189.1:0-2314 GCA_041641035.1 Candidatus Bipolaricaulota bacterium | reverse complement strand
GGCGCTTGCGCTTCTCAGTAACGTGGAGCTGGACAAACGCTGCCCCTAGGACATGGCCGGCGTCACGGAACTGGAGCTTGACACCTCTGTCAAGGGCTATCGGTTTGTTCAGTGGGACGGGATCGCCGAAGCGCTCTAGAGAGGCTAAGACGTCTTCGATCTCGTAGAGTGGGCGGACGGGGCTGCCACCGCGACGGCGCTCCTTCTTGCTGAGCACGGCTGCTTCTTCTTCGTAGAGCTGAGCGCTGTCGGTTAGGATCAGCCGAGCCAGATCGCGCGTCGGCTCAGTGCAGAGGATCTCTCCGGCAAAGCCCTCGCGCACTAATCGTGGAATAAGCCCACAGTGATCGAGATGGGCGTGCGTGAGAATCACGTAATCTATCTTACTTGGGGGAAATCCAAAGGGGAGCCAGTTGCGGCTCTCGATCTCTTCGGGGCCTTGCCATAGCCCACAGTCTATCAAGATTCTCAGTTTGTCTACCTGCAGCAGAATGCACGAGCCGGTGACCGTCTTGGCCGCGCCGTGAAACGTCAGCTTCATACAAAGAGTTTAGCGTTAACCGCTGGACAGGGCAAATTATTTCAATGCTATCAGCTAGCCAAGTGGGATCATCTCAGGAGATGATCTAGATCATTGACAGGGAGAGCCCCTCTTCAGTATAATTCGACCGTCGAGTCGAAATTAGACTTGGTGGTCGAAAATGATCCATCCCCCTGAACGGCGGCTGAGAGAGAGACAGAAGGAGGAGCGCTACGCTGCTATCATACAAGCGGCGTTGCGCATCTTCGCGGCCAAGGGGCTGCAACAAGCGACGATGGACGAGATCGCCCAGGTGGCGGGGCTGGGCAAGGGGACAATCTATTACTATTTCGACTCCAAGGAAGCTTTGATCGAAGGGGTGCTCTGCTCCCTCGCTGACCAATATTTTCAGAATCTCTTAGAGGGAACGGATGCCTTCAAAGACCCGGCAGTGATTGCCGAGCGTATCGTGACCAATCTGTTGGAGCGCTATCAGCAGCAACCGGAGCTCTTTCAGGTGATGCAGATGATCTTAGCTGCGCCGGGGGGAGGGCCGCCGCGTGTGCGTGAAGTCTTTGCGAGCAAGCACCGTGAGTGGCTCGCTCGACTGAAAGAGCAAGCAGGGCAGAAGTTGGCTGAACGTGGGTTCTCTGTGGAGTCGTTTGTGGATTTTATTGGGACGTATGCGCACGGGGTGCTCTTTGCTGCGGTCGCCGGGCGGGATGTAGAGAAGCTGCGAGAGGAATCGAGGCGCGCCCTGCGCGCCTTCTTACAATAAAAGGAGGACTCTATGCTCACAAGGGTTCTGATGGGGCTCGCGCTCGCGAGCATCGTCGTCAGTGCAGTCGGCGGAGTTGGTTGGACGCAGTCGAATGCTGTAAAGCTTGACGAGATCGTCGTGCAGTACCCCGAGGGCTATACGCGCGTCTTGGCCGCTGATATAGCTCTTCTCTTAGGTGACGCGACCCTGCGCGATGGCGTGATGGGGCCCTTGGGAGCGGTGCGACAACCCCTCCATGGGATCCGTCAGGCTATTGAGCTCTTGCGTCTAGATGTGTCGAAACTCCCCTGGGTAGCGCATGGGGCTGGGCCGGAGCTCTCAGGTTTCTCGCTGATTGAGGGGGCACCCTTTGATCATACGTTTGGGGCGCTCCAAGGCCTCAAGGCCGCGGCTGGGGCGCCTGGCTCCCCTTATAAGCATTGGGAGATGGAGGAGATCCAAGGGATTCCCGTCGTCTTCACTGGTGGAGTCTTTGGGCCGATCCCCATTGAGTGGGCCTATATCCCCTTGGCCACGCGGCTATGGTTTGGCTCGGAGATCGGGCTGGGTGCGCCTCCTCATCGCGACCGATTGCGAGCTTCTGCAGAGCTTATCATCAAGCGTCTACTGGATCAGATCGGAGGGTTCAGCGAGATTGATGCGGCGCAGGTCACCCATGGCGGCTCGATCGCCTTTGTGCGGCGCACCGACGCAACCAAAGACAAGCCTATCGAGGCCAACGAAGAAGTGATGAGCTATGCGATCTTCTTTGATGAGGCGACGGCGCGAGTGCGCTTCCACGTGCGCTTTGTCACAGAAGAAGCGGCGCAAAGCGCTCTCACCAATCTCCTTGAGGGCAAGAGCAGCTACTTGGCGCAAGACCTCTATCGCGCTGAACTTGTAGACGGAAAGATCAATGGGCGCGTCTTAGATATAGAGGTGCGCACCGACTTGCGCGGCGTCGTGGGGTTATTGATCTTAACGATGCCATCGTAACATATGCAGCGTGTTTTGTGGGCACGAGGGCCGTGGGT
>JBEPZC010000188.1:0-2363 GCA_041641035.1 Candidatus Bipolaricaulota bacterium | reverse complement strand
GGGACCGAACCGGTCTTCAGTCGTCAGACCGTGACCAACTTAGAGGGCGGTGCCCAAAAGACGCTCGTCGCTCAGCTGAACACGATCTCCCTCTCTCCGGGAACGTACGAGATCGCTGTGACAGTAGACCCTGACAATCGCATCTCTGAGCTGGATGAGGCCAATAATCGCTTAGTGATCTTTCTCACGGTGAATTGAGTGGACAGGCGTGGCGCTATATAGTAGCATTAAGAGAAGGCCTTAACCCGGTGATCGAACCGCGTCCCAGAGGCTGCTTAAGGGAGACCCCGCCCAAGCCCTGAGGAGAGGATGCATCAGCTTGGGTTAAGGCCTCTTCTTTATTGTGAAGGAGGCGCGATGAAACGCATCACGATTCTTCTCATCGTTGTCGGAGCTGCTTGCACGTGGGCCTTGGCCCAACAGGGCGGCTTCTTCCAGAATTATCCCGGTGGCTCAAGCAAGTCCGTCTACAAAATCACTCAAGAGAAGTCGAACTATCCCATTCTCTTGACCATGGAGATTCAGCCCGTATCAGTAGATACGTTCACCGTCAGGACGACCAACGAAGTCACAGGCACGCGGACAGACTTAGAGCGCGGTGTCTTAGAGGGTTTAGCGCGCGCCCAGCTTGAAGTCAACAGCGAGTCGCTCACGGCCCTGCGAAAGTTCTTAGCTGACATTCAGCCGAACACAGTCTACGTGTTGCCCAACGGGGCACGCTTTGAAGCGGGCGAGCGCGACAAGATCGCCGGTGTAGACGTGATCCGCGGCGTGCTCACCGATCCGAAGAAGCCCAATCAGCGCACGCTCTTGGCATTGACGCTCAACAAAGCCGTGCCCTTTCCCCCGCTCTTACAGATTGACGAACGCCGTGGGCTGGTCTTCGTGACCGTGTTTACTTTGGAGTTAATAGAGTTCTCGATGCGCCCATGATATGCTGCGCGATCTGTTTCTGCTGGCTCTGAAAAATCTTGCAGCGCACAAGGCCCGCAGCGCATTGACACTCATCGGGATCGCCATCGGCATGACGGCGGTCGTGGCGCTAGTCTCGCTGAGCTTGGGAGCGCAGCGCACCATTGAGCGTCAGTTCGCCAAGCTTGGTGCTGACGTCATTCTCATCGTGCCCGCTGGAGGGTTGGGAGAGCCACTTCCGACTCAGCTCGATCTCGCTCTACTGAAGAATATCACTGGGGTCAGGAGCGTGGGGGCCGTGCGGCGCGAGATCCTCCCCGTCAAGAGTGCAGCGACTCCTGGGTTTCTCACGGTCGTTGGGGTTCAATCTTTTGACGATGGTACCCAACTTCTTGGTGGGCTGGAGCTTGCGCAGGGGCGGCTCTTTCTCTCTCGCGAAGACGAGGTCGTGCTCGGCGCGGGCGCGGCGCGCGATCTGCAGGTCTCGCTCGGGGAGAGTGTCACCGTTGGGGATCGGGTCTTTCGCGTCGTGGGCATTTTCAAGCGAACAGGGAACGAGCAAGACGACTACGCGCTCTATCTATCGTTAGAGAAGCTCGAAGAGTTCGTAAGCGAGAAGGGCTTGATCTCAGTGGCGTTCGTGCGGGCTGCACCTGGTGTAGATCCCACGGTATTAGCTCAAGAGATTCAGCGGGTCTTGCGGGAGTCTATCGCTGAGCGCGAGTTTATCGTGCAGTCTTCGAAGCAACTCAGTGACTTGGTGAGCGGGGTGTTGACGGTGCTGCGCTGGACGCTGGGGGCGATTGCGGGGATCTCTCTGGTAGTTGGGGGGATTGGGCTGACGAACACGATGCTTATGGCGATCCTAGAGCGCACGCACGAGATCGGGGTGCTCAAAGCTATTGGAGCCAGACGCGAGCATATCGTCGCGCTCTTTTTGATAGAGTCGAGCGTGTTAGGGCTTTTAGGGGGGCTGGGTGGGGTGCTTATAGGTGGGGCGATAGCGCAGTCTGTGGCGTTGGCGGCGCGCCAGGTTTTGCGCACGGATTTTTTCGGCATAGCGTTTGACGGGACGCTGATCTTCGGCTCGTTGGGCTTTTCAGTCTTATTAGGGGCGATAGCGGGGCTGTGGCCGGCAGCGCAGGCGGCGCGGCTCGATCCCGTCGAGGCGCTGCGCTATGAGTAACTTCTGAAATGCTACTTCTTGAATCCTGGCGGCCAGGGGTAGTCCGCAGGGCAGAGATCGCCTTTGAGATTGCCGCTCAATTCGTTACCGCCTCCGAAAACCCAGATGAGTGCACTCTCTCTGCCATGGGCAAGCTCCAGGTATGGGAGGGAGGTTGGGCACGCTTTCTTGAGGATCATAACCCCGTACTCTTGATTGCGGACGATCTTATTTCCATTCATCCAGAGCCAACTGCCTGCTGCGTCTTCAGACAGCGCGCTGAGTA
>JBEPZC010000187.1:0-2367 GCA_041641035.1 Candidatus Bipolaricaulota bacterium | reverse complement strand
CACCAGTCACAATGCGGTCATCACTAGCTAACGCTGCGGTGTGCGAGAACGCGATGCTCTGACTGGCTCGGCCGCGATTGGCTTTATGCACGATGATAGGTTTTGGAGAGGAGCGTGCCAGCTCCAATAATCTCTGCCCGTTACTGATGGACTCGAGATAGAGGCAAAGTATCTTCGTATAGGGATCTGCGAGAAGATATTCTAAATAGTCCGTCTCGTCAAGATCGGCCTTGTTGCCGATGCTGATCACCTTGCTGACGCCGACCCCGGCTGCAGAAAGCTTGTCCAAATACGTGATCGAGATGCCGCCGCTCTGAGAGATGACCGACGCGCTGCCGCGACGTGTGCCCTGCGGGGCTATGGGCGCGAAGGGCAAGCAGAGCCCCACTTCTAAATTGATCACACTGATACAGTTTGGGCCGACGAAGCGAATCCCCCAGCGCCGAGCTGTTCTTTTCAATTCTTCTTCGAGTTGGCGGCCGCGCTCGGAAAACTCACGAAACCCGCCGGACTCGATCACGATCTGTCGGATATCTTTGCGCCCGCAGGCTTCAACGAAGGCGGGCACCGTGTCAGCAGGGGTGAGGATCACGGCTAGGTCCAATCCGTCAGGAACCTCATCGAGCGAGGTCACGATGGGAATACCATAAATTTTTCCGGGCCGGCGCCCAACCGCATAGAGATCGCCCTTGTACCCAAAAGCCCGCAAGTTCGCAATGATAAAGCGTGCGAGATTATCCGGCTGCTCTGAAACCCCGATCACGACGAGACTGCGAGGGGAGAAGATCTTATGCATGAATTCCATATCGCTGTATAGTACTGCAGAGGCGCATCCGCGCGCAAACAAGAGAGAGAAAGTTGCACCTATGCTGAAAATCTGCTATCGTTCTTGTTGAGGGATGAAATGAACCCAAGGCCCGATTCGCATCAGACTCTCCCAGTGCGACCAAGCCAGAGAGCCCATTTCGCCCTCGATTATTCTTTGAGGGGGGTGAGCTCTATGGCCTTTGGGCAACGGAAGATGTACGACGTCTCGCACCTGGGACTCAAGTGTGCCAGCTGTGGTGTAGCGATCACGGAACTGCCGTTCCAGCCCAGCTCCGACCGGCCGGTCTACTGCCGCGAGTGCGCGCGCAAACGCAACCCACGCAGCGGAAGTAGCCGTGGTCCAAGCCGACGCTATTAAAAGAAGACGAGAAGGGGCAGGGGTACCCCTGCCCCTCTTTATTTAGTCTTCTCGGAAAGCGCTATAGCTATTGCCTGATCGAGCTTCATGGCGTACCCGTCGGCCCACGCTGCGGCAAAGAGCTCCTCACCCAAGCGCTCGTGGGCACGCTTCAGTGTCTCCTCGCGCCCGTCGTGCTCTGAGGGTGGTAACGGTGCCCCGATCGTCTCACGGAGCGCCTCTTCAGCGCCAAACAACTGCACTGCGCGCCTCCAGTCCCCTTGAGCCGCTGCCACCCGCGCCAGCCGATCCAAACAGAGTGCGATGTGCCACTTGTCCCCGACATCACGATACTTGATCAGGCTTTCACGCAGCAGCGTAGCCGCCCGCTGAGCGTCACCTTCATTCAAGGCGATCATGCCCAACGAATTGAGCACCGACGCCAACCCCGGCACCGCCCCTAACCCACGGTAGAGCTCTAAACTCTCTTCCAAAAGGGCCTTGGCGCGGGCGTGCTCGCCCTTCTGAAAGAGCACCGCACCAAGGCGCCGCAACGCTAACGCTACCCCTTGATCGTCCTGAGCGGCCCGCGAGAGAGCCAAGCTCTCTTCGAGCAACCCTTCCGCCCGCGCGATATCGTTCTGATACATAGCGACGTTGCCCAGCTCGCTCAACGCTGAGGCCATCCCAACTTGATCTCCCAGCTCGCGAAAGTGCTCCAAACTCTCTTGGTGCAGCTTCGTCGCGCGGGCATAGTCGCCGCGAGCAAACGCGATCACACCGAGATTCCCCAAGACCAGAGCAACGCCATGGTTGTCTTTCAGTGCCCGATAGAGCATTAAGCTCTCTTCTAGGAGTGCCGTCGCTTGAGCGTAGTCGTCCTGGGCACGCGCGAGCATACTCGCCCCGTAGAGGGCTTTGGCTCGCAGGGGCGATGGGGCGCGCCCTGTCCTTTCGAGCAATTGTCTTAGCCATTCGCGCCCCTCGCTGACATACCCGCGCAGATACCAAAACAACCATAGTGCGCTGGCCAAGCGCAGCCCGATCTCCACATCGTTGCTCGACCACTCGAGAGCTGCCCGAAGATTGTCATGTTCGGTCTCGAGGCGCTTGAGCCACAGGGCCTGCTGGGGGCCTTGTAGTGCACCCTCGGCGCGCTCCGCAAGCGCCAAGAACCAATCGCGATGACGATCCCGTATCCG
>JBEPZC010000186.1:0-2370 GCA_041641035.1 Candidatus Bipolaricaulota bacterium | reverse complement strand
GAGGTCGCGCCCGGGCCTTCCTGCTTGCACAAGACGGCGCTCGATCTGGGTGCCATCGGCCATGCGCACAAAGCTCCAGAGAGATTCTGTGCCCTGAAGTTCTGTGTCAAACGCGAGTTCGATCCCCTCCAAGCCATGTCCGTCAATCCCTGTGAAGCCAATGACGTTGGACGCCAAATCCCCATGGGGGTACTGGCGCTTTCGGTCTTCTAGGAAGATGAGCCCTCGAGCGCCAGCCTCGCGGGCGGCTTTCTCTAAAGCCTCGGCTTGTTCGGGAGGGATCGCGCGGGCGATCCACGTGAAATAGCTAGGGCGGTAGAGCTTCTCACGTGCGGCTGTCCGGGAGAGCCGTAAGTATTTGACAAGCAGCCCTTCCAACAGATCAGGGCGGGTCATATGATAGTTATCTACAGCGACAGAGATGGCGCGCACGTCTTCAGCTAAGAGCATGCCGTTTCTATCGTAGATGCGTCCGCGTGGCGCAGGGATCGTGACCGATCCCTCTTGGAAGCGTCGAGCCAGCTCTCGCCACTGGTCGGCCTCGACGATCTGTAACTGAATAAGCCGACCGGCAACGAGCACAAAGAAGCCCATCAAACAGACAAACGCTACGGTGAGCCGTCGGTTCATGGCGGTGGGAGCTTGAGTGTCTTTGGGGGTATCTTTTTCATTCCTAGGCGCTCCTTGGCGATCCGCTCGATATTCTCTAAAGACCAGACTCGGATGACTTCGAGCTTCAGATGATCCCGTCGGGCCAGCAGCTCATCGCGCTCGAGACGGCTGGCAATGACCTTACTTGACAGATCCGTGATCTGCCACCCCTGCCAGATGTACCAGATGGCCAGCGCTGCTAGGAGAGCAGCGAGCACAGCTTTGCCCATAGCGAGTTCAGCATAGCTGTTTAGAAAGTTGACGCCCAAGGACGAGAGTCACATCAAAAGAGGGAATTAAGCCAACCCCAGCTCGCGGCCCAATCTCTCAAAGAGATAGACGGCAATCAGCCCCGTGATCAGCCCGCTGATCAGCCCTAATATCACCATAAACGGCAGGTAGTAAAAAAGCCCGCTGATCTGCACAAAGAGAACATACGCTGCAAGAAGTTGGGTGACGTTGTGGGCAACGGCGCCTAGGATGCTGATGCCCACAAGCCCCAACGGCGGGCGCAGCTTCTTCAGACTCAACGCGACGACCAGAGCGCTGACTAGCCCTCCAGCAAGACTCAGCAGCGCCCCTGGAGCAAAGAGCGTCCCGGCGATGAAGCTCCCCAAAAGACTTCGCGCGATGGCGAGCAAGATCCCCGCACCATACCCGAGAAAGAGCATGGTGAAGAGCACTAATACATTAGAGAGCCCCAACTTCGCTCCGGGCACCGGCACCAACGGGGGGAAGAACCCCTCAAGCACATAGAGCACGATCCCTAATGCTAAGAGCGCGGCAAAGAGAATGCGCTTCAGGAGCCAGACTTCAGGGAGCGTGCTGCGCGTATAGGGATTCATCGTGAGATCGCGTCGATTCCCGAATCCCCCGGGATTTCTATGGTAACGTGATTGGGAAGACAGATTAAAGCTTCACCGGGCTTGTGAATCCAGCCCCGACGCATACAGATCTCTTGAGAGCCAGGGGAGCGCAGCACGCGCACGCGCCCCCTTTGCACTTGGATGACCGTCTCTCCAGCAGGACCGGTGACGATGATCTCTTGGTCGCGTTCGAGCGAGAGCTGATGGACAATCTGTCCCTCTAAGCGCACGATGGCCCAGCGCCCAGAGGCTTCGGCGGTCTCGTGTACGAACGGGATCGTCGCCAGGGCTCCCACCAAGACCAAAGCGATCACGACATAATCACCCCAGGTCAAATAGCGATTCACAGCGCGTATGAGCTCTCTCATGGTAGTTTCGTAGGAAGGTTCATATCTTTGAGTCCCGACGACCTCACGATGCGCCCGTCATCTGTCACGAGAATACCCTCGACGTTGGGCAGATCTTCTATAAGCGCAAGCCCCTTTTGCTCACCCAGCACAAACACAGCGGTGCTCAGCGCGTCGGCCTCCATTGCCGTTGGCGCTAAGATCGTCGCGCTGATCAATCCCCGCGCAGGCTGCCCCGTCTTGGGATCAATGATGTGATGATAGCGCATCTTATTGGGATCGTCCGCGTAACGACACGGGAAGATATTGCCCAAAACGTCGGCGAAGAAACAGCGCTGATAATCCCCCGACGTCGCCAGGGCACGATCTCCCCAGATCTCGAGAACCCCTATAATTTTCGACTCGTCACGAGGATGTTGGACGGCTATGCGAAATGGCCGCCGATCCTCCCACAAGAAGACCCTTCTCGGACGATCATTGAAGACCCGAATGTTCCCGCCAGCGTC
>JBEPZC010000185.1:0-2379 GCA_041641035.1 Candidatus Bipolaricaulota bacterium | reverse complement strand
GGCTCTAGCATCCCTCCCTTCCCCAGTCTACAACAAGTGCTCAAGCCAAGTCTGTTGATCCGGCCAGCCCTCTCTTCCAATGAGCGGCAAGAAGCTGCACGCGCACAGCTCCTCACGGCGAAGTTTTTCACCCTCTTTTGTTATCTGCAGCAGCGTCTGCAGCTGCCGCCCCCCCACGGGAATGACTAACCGCCCTCCCTCTGCGAGCTGCTCTATCAATGGTCTTGGCACATCCGGCGCAGCCGCCGTAACGATGATCTTCTCGAACGGCGCCTCCTCCGGCCACCCCATCGTCCCATCCCCCACGCGAAAACTGATATTCGTATACCCCGCCTCTTTCAAGAGCTTCTGCGCCTTCTCAGAAAGCTCTGGGAAACGCTCTATCGTATAGACATGCTGAGCGAGCTCAGCCAAGATCGCCGTCTGATATCCCGATCCGGTGCCGATCTCCAATACCCGATCGCTCTTTGTCAGCTGCAACGCTTGGGTCATCAACGCAACGATATAGGGTTGGGAGATCGTCTGTCCGCAGTCAATGGGCACGGGGTGATCGACATAGGCTTGATCCCACAAGGCATTGGGGATGAACAGGTGCCGCGGGATGCGCCGCATGACCTCCAAAACGTTTTTGTCAGAGATGCCTTGGGCCTCTAAGCGCCGCACCATCTCTATACGATCTTTCTGTGGTGACCCGCTCGATTCCACGTCCCTCAAAAGATCATCCCCATACTCAGATATCATTGTATCCCTCTAGGCTCACCTAAGCAACTGCATTACGGGGGTAGAGAGACGTGCAAGATATGCTGTGTTGTCTTAGGGGGGAAGAGCTCCCCGCTGCGGGCGCGACGGATCACCTCGTCTTTAGATACACTGATCTCGGGTCGCCGCGACCGCACCGAAACGATAGGGGATTGATAGTCCACCAGCACACACGGGATCGTCTCAAACCCCAACTCCTTATACGCGCGAAACCGATGATGCCCATCGAGAATAACCCCAGAGCGCTTGTCAACTAAGATAGGGTGGCGAAGCCCGCCCTCGCGCTGGATCTCCTCACGAATCTGGCGCAGGCGCTCGTACTCGATCTGCTCGTGCTCGCGCAGAAGTTCGAGCGGAACCTCGCGAACCTCAAGAGAGTGATCAACCCTATCGCTCATACGCTGGTGCTGATTATCTTAGGGCAAAGCCTCAGAAGATGCAAGCCCCGCACGCAGATCCAGCTCATTATGCACAATCACAATACAGTGATCAGCATGAAGCGAGAGAGGGCCTACACTCAGCCGGGGGAATCTCTCCAAGAGCGCTTCTTCTTGCGGGAGAAACTCCAGATGATCGCTCAGCACAAACGCCGCGTCAGAGCTGAGCTGAGCTTGCCGCAGGGGAGCCCCCCGCTCGTGCAGCATAAAGATTGTCAGCCCCGCATTCTGAATCCTTTGCAGGGCACGAGCAAGACCTCCTGCAGCGACGAAGATCCCTGGCGTGCTTTCGATCTCGCGCTCGCTCCTGTCACCCTCCCAGAACGCTGCCAGGGCTTTCTGAATGAGAGCCGCCGTCGAACGCTCATCGGGATTTAAGTGCTTGAGCCGACTGCCGTCCATACGCACCGTGATCTGATCCTGCAAGATCAAATAGACCGTCACGTCACGGCGAATCCCGTGAGAGAGACAGAACGCTGCCGTCACACACCGACAGAGAATATCGAGTCTCCCGGCGCTGCCAGGCAGATCATTGAGTGAGAAATCGGGGCTCAAGGGGACGCGATGTCCTAGGACTACAAACGCCCGCATGGTGTTATCCCCTCCAGTAGCTGCGAGCAAAGAGCACGATCACAGGGAACAGCTCTAAGCGTCCGGCCCACATCAGAAAGACCAAGAGAATCTTAGACGTCTCGGGGAGTTGCGCATAGGTGCTCATGGGGCCCACGATCCCCAAGCCCGGACCAACATTGCCCAAGGTCGCTGCGACAGCGCTGGCGGCTTCCACGATCCCCATATTCAGCCCCACCCGCGTCACATCCCACAACAAAACTATGCTGCCAAACGCGAAGATCGTCACATAGAGCACGGCGAAGATCGCCACCGCCCGCACGATCTCCTCGCTGACTACCCGTCCGCTGACCCGGATGGGCAAGACCGCTTGGGGATGGATGACGTTGCGCGTCTCGCGCACGATAAACCGAAAGACAAGCCACGTCCGAATCACTTTGATGGAGCCAGCCGTGCTTCCTGCACACCCTCCAAAGAACATTAAGACGAGAAGGATCATCTTTGCTGCGGGGTTCCAGCTCTCAAAGTCAGTGCTGGCATAGCCGGTCGTTGTCATAATGCTGACAGCTTGAAACGCACTGTGCCGTAGATTCTCCGCCCCAACACCTAAGCT
>JBEPZC010000184.1:0-2389 GCA_041641035.1 Candidatus Bipolaricaulota bacterium | reverse complement strand
GGGGCGTCGCACAGCCCAATGTAATGATCGAGGCACGGGCGCTGCCGCGCCGGGATCTTCTCCAGAGAGAGCGCGCACGTGCGCAAGCGAAAGATCTTTTGTAGGATCTTTACGGTCTCGCGCACGGCATCGCTGTTGGTGTACGGGCCAAAGTACGTGCCGTCGCGCTCCACGCGCCGCGCGATCTCTACTCGAGGGAAAGGCTCATCAGAGAACTTAATATAGGGGTAGCGCTTGTCGTCCTTCAGACGAATGTTATAGCGCGGTTGATGCTTCTTGATGAGCGTCGCTTCCAGCAGGAGCGCCTCGCGCTCGGTGCGCGTGACGATATATTCAAAATCGGAGGCCTCCCGCATGAGGCGCTGCGTCTTCAGGTCATCTGTCGTTTGAAAGTACGAGCGGACTCGATCTCTCAGCGACGCGGCCTTGCCCACGTAGAGAATCTCACCCTGGGCGTTCTTGAAGAGATAGACCCCAGGCTCAGCAGGCACAGTTTTCAGCTTGGCTTCCATCTCCCAGAGATAATATCACAAGATTGACAGGCGTTCATCGCGCCTGTACGATAGCACTCCGTAAGGAGGTTCCCATGAAAGATGTAGACTGGGCTGCACTCGGAAAACAGACGACACAGGTGCTCTCGGAACTGATCCAGATCGACACGACCAACCCGCCGGGAAACGAGCACAAAGCGATAGAGTATCTGAAGAAGAGACTTGCCCACGAGGGGATCGCCAGCGAGGTCTTCGAGAAAGAGCCAGGGAGATCGAATCTTGTGGCACGCCTCACAGGCAAGCGCCCTGGGAAGAAGGTGCTCTTGCTCTCCCATGTAGATGTCGTCCCTGTGCCCGATCCCAAGAGATGGAAGTACCCGCCGTTCAGCGGGGCCATCGCTGAGGGGTATGTGTGGGGGCGCGGCGCTCTAGATATGAAGTGCATGACGGCGATAGAGCTTTCGGTGTTTACACTCGTCAAACGCCTGGGCGTTGACTTCGCTGGAGAACTGATTTTCGCCGCGACTGCTGACGAAGAGCAAGGGTCGAAGTACGGGGCGGAGTGGCTTGCTCAAACACACCCAGAGAAGCTCCGCGCCGACTGGTGTCTGACCGAAGGCGGCGGCATGCCCCTGCAGATCGGCTCGAAAACTTTCTACACCATCGAGAGCGTGGAGAAGGGCCTGTGGTGGTTGAAAGTGCGTGTGAAGGGATCTTCAGGGCACGGCTCGCTGCCGCATCCCGATAACGCCCTCGCCAAAGCTGCCTATATCATTGATCGCGTCTCTCAGCACAAATTCCCCAAGAAGATCGCCCCGGCGGTGCGCGAGTTTATCCTCAAAGTCGGCGACGCCCTCGGCCCACAGATGAACAAGATCGCCCTCACGCTTGTGGACGAATCCCAAGAGCTGGATCTCTCGATGCTCCCTACAGACTCCCCCATCAGCGCGACGCTCTTGAATGCCCTGGTGCGCACGACGATCTCCCCCACGATGATCCGCGCAGGCGTCAAAGAGAACGTCATCCCCGACAGCTGCGAGTTCGTCTTAGATTGCCGTCTGGTGCCCGGCTCCACGCAGCAGCAGGTACGGGAGACGCTGCTGGAGCTTGCCGACAGATACAAAGACGACATCGAGATCGAGACGATCCAGTCGCACGACGTCTCGGAGTCGCCCATTGACGATCCGTTCTATCAGTTGATCGAGCAGACAGTGAAAGCGGAATTGCCCGGTGTAGAGACGATCCCGGTGATGCTGACAGGAGCGACGGATTCGCGCTTCGTGAGGGAGCTGGGCACAAAGTCCTACGGGTTCTGTCCGCTCTCCACCAAGATGAGCTTAGCCGATCGGGAGAAGCTCATTCACAACGACAACGAGCGCGTGGACATTGAGAGCTTAGAGCTAGGAGTGCGCGTGGTGAGCAAGATCGTGCTGCGGGCTTTGGAAGCTTCAGAGGAGCTTTAGGAGCTAACGAAGATGGGTCATCACGGTCAGTGGGAGACCGAGATGACCCATCACGAGCGGTGCTTAGGGTTGAAGTCAGCTCTTCACGCGCACGTTAGCAGCCCGCAGGCCTTTGGGGTCTTGTTCGATGTCGAACTCGACGGCTTGGCCTTCGCGCAGGGTTTTGAAGCCTTCGGCTTGGATGGCCGAGAAGTGCACGAAGACGTCCGGGCCGCCATTGTCCTGCTGGATGAACCCAAAGCCCTTGGCGTCATTGAACCATTTGACTTTGCCCGTCGCCATGTGACCTCCCTCCTTGTGGCTTGAATTTGACTGTTCGACGACAACGACCTGCACGGAGGGTATGGCCACACCGGCAACGTCATTGACTCTGACAGCCATCTGCGCTCGCTCCTACGCCACAGCGAAGCGAGGACGGCTTGAGTATAACACGGA
>JBEPZC010000183.1:0-2395 GCA_041641035.1 Candidatus Bipolaricaulota bacterium | reverse complement strand
ACGACGTGAAGAGCGTCAAGCAACGCTTCCCAAAGAGATAGCGCGGCGCATGGGGCTGATGCCCACGAATGAGAATCTTCTTCTCTAATCGCCTCATGACGTCGCGAAAGTAGGCTTCCCCGTACTGAGGGCGACTCCCCCAGTCCCCAAGATAATATCCCGAAATCTCTTGCCAATCCCCCCAGGTGATCGCACGCCACTGGGCTGAGCCACACTCAATCTGATTGATCTCGCCCAGGGTCTGCACATCGGGCAGCCCCGCATGAACTGCGAGCACGCCGTTGGGCGTCGAGACGACGAAGGGCAGCAGCGCGAGCGCCTCAGCAAAATCCCTCCGGCGCCCTTCATCAAGCTCTTCCCAAAAGTCCGCGGGAGAGAACTCCGTATACTTCCAGCCCTCGTGGTTGCCCTGCAGCAGAAAGATATTGTTGGGGTGTTGGAGCTTGAGCTCCAAGAGATAGAGAATGTTCTGGAGCGACTGCG
Source organism: Candidatus Bipolaricaulota bacterium (assembly GCA_041641035.1). Classification (GTDB taxonomy): domain Bacteria; phylum Bipolaricaulota; class Bipolaricaulia; order RBG-16-55-9; family DRXL01; genus JANXCC01. Next base: position 1,912 of record JBEPZC010000183.1, on the reverse strand, counting down.
GCCCACGGTCTACATAGTCTCCCAAGAAGACGATCGTCGTTTCTGAGTCTAAATAGCGCTCGATGACAGTCTGAGAGGCTTCGAAATCGCCGTGGGTATCGCCGACGAAGACAGCGCGCCCGCGAGAAGAGAGCTCGATGAGCCGCCCTTGGGAAGCGAAGAGCTCTGATGCTTTCTGAAGCAGCGCTTGCTCGTCCATCACAGCTCCGCAAAGCCCTTGAACTTCTGCTCGATCTTGCCCGAGAGCATCCTCACGATAGATGCTCTCCCCGACTCCGTCGCGGCGAACTTCTTCAGCTCATCGGTGAATTTCGTCAGCTTCAACGGCTCCAGATATCTTTCAAAGTCGCGTTGGCGCAGCTCGTCGAGCTTCTCTTTGGGAACTCCCATGTGCCGCATGATCTTCTTCAGCAGCGCGAAGAAGATATTCAGCCCGACGTTGCTCTGCACGAAAGAATTCTCTTTCCTCCAGTTCGTGGGGAAGGTCTCCTTGACAGCGAGCAGATACTGCTTGAGGACGTGATAGGGCGTGGACTCGTCCTTGGGGGTCTTCTGGAGCAACCCCTTGGAGCGTCCCACTAATCCTTGACGGACAAGCCCGGCACATAAGCTCGAGAGCTTTAACAGCCCGCCGTTGAACCCGCAGTCTATATCATAGTCAAAGAATTTTTCTTCGTGAAAGCGAATGATCACACGGGCAGCGATCGAGCGCGGGTCGTCGGTGGCGACCTCTTTGCTCAGTAAGAAATCTACTAAATTGGCGTTGATCTTCTTCTGCTTATTATTGACGGTGCGGAAGACCGTCGCTTGTTCAGCTTTGGTGAGGTTCTGAAAGGCTGTGACGATGAGCTTAAAATTCTCGGCGATCTCTTTGTTCTCTAGCTTACAGAAGCTGAAAAGTCGGTGCTGGCCGTCAATCACCCAGGCGATCCCGTAGCGCTCAGGGATGTGTAAGATCCCGACGTTGCCGTTGGTGGGCTCCCAACGCACTCCCTCTTCAAAGCTGATAATGATATTATTAGGGAAGTTCACTTCTAATTTCTCTTTGGACAGTTCCGCGGCGATCTCCATGAGACGGTCTTTGTCAATCATTCTTTGATAGGCTTCGGTGTGGGGATCGGTCAGACGAAAGACGTATGCTAAGGGCATGAGTTTGGAGGCTTCCAACTCAAAGGTGAGCAGGTCTTTGCCGAAGCGTGTCGTCTTGATCGCGGGCACGGAGATCACTTTGCCTGTGTCGCGGGTGATGCCGAACTCGTCCTTCAACAGGGACAGAAGCGCCAATTCGGGGTTGAGCGCGTCTATGAGTTTGTCATAGAAGCGCACGCGCTCGGCGGTCCAGATCTTCAGTCCTTGGAAGTTGGCTTTCTGCACGTCTTCGGGTTTGATCTGGGCCCAGTCGAAGTTGACGACGATGACGCCCAGATAAGTTCGGTGGGGCTCGCTGCGGCGCGCCTCGGCGAGGACTGACGAGAGCTTATTGATCGGCTCTAGGAGCGAGATGACCGGGGCGTCCTTCTCTTTGCACTCGATCACGACGCGATAGTTCTCCCAGTCGAAGGCTGCGTCGATCTGTTGGCCGAAGAGGAAGAAGTCCGCGCCCCCCTGAAGCTGAATCTGACCGTCCTGGGCGAATCTCTCTAAGAAAGTATAGATTCTCTGCTCGAACGCAGTGTGAAACCGGATCTGTGCGACGGCCATAGGCACCTCTGTAATTCAGTGAAAATAAGCATTTACAGTTTACAAAAGAGTTTTGGGCAAATCAAGCAGAAGAAATTAATAAAGCTCCGGCCGGCGATCAGCGAACAGATCGTTCATCGCGGTCACTCTCTTGTCGTCGGCTTCGGCAGGGCTGATCTCGATGATCTGTACAGACTCCCCATCTGGTGGGGCTTGGGTTAAAATGTCGCCG
>JBEPZC010000182.1:0-2403 GCA_041641035.1 Candidatus Bipolaricaulota bacterium | reverse complement strand
AGCATCTCTAGACGTAAAAGATTATTATCAATGCACCCTAAGACGAGCTGGCGCATGCGGGCACTGGCGCTCCGGGTGAATTCTATCAGTTCTCTTCTGTCTGGGACGGCCATTTGAGCAGCAGCTGTGGGCGTTGGGGCGCGGACGTCTGCCACCAAATCAGCAATCGTTATGTCCACTTCGTGCCCCACAGCAGAGATGATCGGAATAGAAGACTCGAAGATCGCGCGAGCCACCGGTTCTTCGTTGAACGCCCACAGGTCTTCCAGAGAGCCGCCCCCGCGGGTCACGATCAGCGTGTCGAGGGATTCTATCGTGAGCGCGTAGCGATTGGCCTTCCGGATCGCTTCGGCGATCTCCGCAGAGGCGCCTTCCCCTTGAACCCTCGCGGGGAAGATTACGACTTCGACGATGGGGTATCGTTCTCTCAAAATTTTGAGAATATCTCTGAGTGCTGCGCCCTCAGGGGAGGTGACAATGCCAAGGCGCTCCGGGAAGCGCGGGATGGGCTGCTTAAAACGACTGTCAAACAGTCCTTCAGCTTGAAGGCGCTCTTTGAGTCTTTCAAATTCTAATTGAAGCTTGCCGATGCCTGCCGGGCGCATCTCAAAGACATTGATCTGATAGCGCCCCTTCCGCTCGTAGAGCGTGATCTGGCCAAACGCGATCACTTTTTGGCCGTCAGCGGGAGTGAACTGCAAGAGCGCGTTCCGATCAGCAAACATCACCGCTTCGATCTCGGCGGCTTCATCTTTGAGGGTAAAGTACATATGGCCGTTGCGATGGTGGGTGAAGTTCGAGATCTCGCCCTCAAGCCATAGGATGGGCAACCCTGCTTCGAGCAAATCCCTCACGACGCGGTTGAGTTGGCTCACCGTGAAGATGGGGGGAGCCGCCTGTGGGGACTGCTGGCGTTGCTCCGTCTCGGTAAATAGCGACCGCATCTCGCTCATTGCTCTATCTTAGCGCGAGAGTGTCGTGTCGGGCAAGTTTAAAACTTCACGCTGATCGAAGGGCTGACGTAGAGTAAGTATTCTCTGCGAAGCTGGGCCTCGATAGTCACCAGCCAGGCCCATGTCCCCGGCCCCACAAACCCCCAGCTCATCTCTACTTTTTGATTGTAGAACCCATTGATGAGCCCGCCCAAAAACGCCGTCTGCGAACGAAATCTGAACGGGTCAAACTCTGCGGTGACCTCCATGGTGTGCAGCAATCCGACAGGGTCTTGCACGACCAGCTCGTCCCTGAAGGAGATCGCTTCCCATTGCACGAAGAAGCTCATACGCTTTGCAGGGAACTGAAAGAGCCCGTTGGGGTCAATAAATTCGAGCTCAAACAGCCCGTCTCCTAGCTGGACCGTCCAACCGAAGCTCACAAACGACGGCGTCGCTAAGTCGTTCAAGACGATCTTCTGTTGCACGACCACCCCCATCACAGAGATCTTCAGAGAGAGAACGATTTGCGAAAGCTCGATCGTCGTGAAGTCGAAAGCGAACTCGGCCCCAAGCGTCACTCCGGCGATCGTGAGGTTTCTCACAATAAGCTTCTCTTCTTCAAACTGGAAGCCAGGCACCACGCGACCTTCAAAGTACCGTTCGAGGGCTTTGCACTCGCCGAAGCACTCCCAGCCCTGTCGTGCGCCAATGTACGTCTGGGAGATGACCTCAGCGCCGCCGAGGGTGACGCCGCCGGCCTCAAAGATAAAACCGCTCTGTATATTGGGTTGGTTGATCACCCCAAAGTTGGCGATCAACATAGTGATGGAGAGTCTGGTGCCCCACACGTTGACTGTCATCTGGGAGATGAGCTTTCTGAACTGCAAGGGGTCATCGACTGTCGGGGCAAGCAATCTGGCTAAATCCAAGGGCGAAGCCAGCTCGTCTATGAACATCCGTAACGGGACGCCGACGAGTCCCGGATCGGGCTGGGCAAGTCGAATCGTCCAGAAGGGGTCATCGTCGACTTCAAGGATATTGGGGGCAAAGATGGCGACATTTCTGAAGGAGATGACCATGCCCGCGTACATCTCGAAGGCTTGAAACTCTGCGCCCTTGAAGCTGAAGAGACTCGTGCTGGTGAGGGCTAGCCCACTGATGAACAGTTCCAGCTGGAGGGTCGTCTCGGCGTCGACATTGATCTGGTCTATTTTGGTCTGGCCGGGGTTGAGCGGTTCAAAGAAGAGAGCGATCGCGATCTCTCCAGAGACCGGCGCGGCTACAACAGCTCTCTGTGCGAAGTTCCAAGTTCCCAGAAGAGCCAGTGCACTGATGAGTGCCAACAGCTTGCGATTGCTCATGGCGCGATGATCACCACCTGGCCAGCTTGAGGAGGCCCCAGAGGGATCGGCTGTCCCACCCTGTCAGTGAAGAGATCTACTGCAGTGATCGTGAGAGCTGTCTGAGC
>JBEPZC010000181.1:0-2408 GCA_041641035.1 Candidatus Bipolaricaulota bacterium | reverse complement strand
TCTCTTCTAATCTGTGTAATCTCTCGGCGATCCCCCCGTACTCTAACTCTTCCATGCCCACCATCGCCGGTCCAGAAAAGCCCTGACGCCGAATCTCGCTCATCTTGCGCGCTGCTTTCTCCCGCACCCAGTCCCAGTACGGATGATCAAAGATATCGACGGGTGTGCCGAGCTTGCCCTCCTTCATAGAAAAGCCCAGACACTGCACCATCGCCGGGCCGTCAAAATACCCGATAGTCGAATTCTTCTTGACGGGCATGAGCGGGACATTGTGGCTCCCGCGACAGTCACCGGCAACATAGTGTGCGATCTCAAACGGCGCGAGCACCTCACCGGTCGCGGGGAACTGCGACTGCACGCGCACGAGCATCGCCGGGTCGTCCTTGCCCACATATTTCCCAGCGATATTATGGAGTCGTGTGGTGCTGCAAGCGACGGCGATCTCGCCGGTCTTGCGCGAGTGAATAGACTCGATCACAAAGCGATGGTTATCGCGCAAGAGCGCAGCGATGTCGTAGAGATCTTCCGGGGCATTTAGCTTGATGATTCTATCGCCCTCGGTGTAGTTGACGTCCATGATCGTAAACGTGAACCCCGCAGCGAGCGTCGAGCTCAGGATGAGCCCTGGGGAGTACATGGGGTCGGCAAATGCTAAATACAGAGGGAGGTTGAACGCCCCCGGCTCGGTCTTGTCCGCAGCAAAGAACAAGAACGGTTCGGCGGGGCGCTCCTCGATCTCCATCTCGGCGACGCCAGGGCCAAGGCCGCGCACGTTCCCAGAGAAGCTATCTTTCAGCAGATCTTGCCCGGCCCCGTAGAGCCCCTCGGCTTTAGCGACGGCCGTCCCAGCTTTGAATGCTTCCCACGCCAAACCGTGAATCTCTTTGCTTCCGACTCCCTTCTGATGGGTCATTAAGATATGAATATCGTCGCCGCAGTAGCCGATATAGTAATCTATCAGTAACCCCTTGGCGTTCTTCTTGACAAACTCTGCGACGGCATTGACAACGCCGGGGCTGGGGCAGATATGCCCAGCGATAGCTCCAATGTCAGCTTTGATCGCGCTGATCGTGACTTTCATAGAACCTCCTTCAGATTAATTTTATGTGGCTGTTGTCCGCGAGCACGAAGCTGAGGGCTTCAGGGCGGCGATCCTTCTTGCTGATCTGGACGTTGCGCCCAATCAAACTATGATCCACCCGCCCGATGCCCTCAATTGTAGATCCTTCCATCACAATGCTGTATTCGATCTCGCTCTCTCTGATAGTGACGCGCGGGCCGATGGCCGTAAACGGCCCAATGAACGAATCTTCTATGAGCGCATCTTCCCCGATGACCAACGGGCCACGCAGCTCTGAGTTTCTAATCTTCGCTCCGGGCGCGACCTGCACCCGCCCTTTGATCTGTGAATTGTTGTCAAGTTCACCTTCGATGGTGGTGACGATGCGCTCCAACAGCAGTCTGTTAGCATGGAGCATATCGTCGGGCTTGCCTACGTCCTTCCACCACCCTTGGACTATATGGGGTGTGACACGATAGCCCTTGTCAATCAATCTCTGGATCGCGTCGGTGATCTCCAGCTCGTCGCGCCAGCTTGGTGTGATCTCGCTAATCGCTTCGAAGATCTTCTCATCAAAGAGATAGACGCCGACGATGGCGAGATTGCTTGGTGGGTCTTGAGGCTTCTCGATCACTTTGATAATCTGGCCGTCTTTGAGCTGGGCGACCCCGAAGCTGCGCGGGTCTTCGACCTCGTAGAGCGCAATCGAAGCGTGAGCGCCCTCGCGCTCAAACCCCCTCACAAAGTTTGCGACGCCGTTCTCTAAGAGATTGTCTCCTAGGTAGACCAAGAACGGCTCACCTCTGACGAACTCTTGGGCGCAGCTGACGGCGTGTGCTAGACCCTTGGGCTGGTGCTGCACAATATAAGAGATCTTGAGCCCCCAGCGCGAGCCGTCGCCGACGATGAGCTGAAATTCTTCTTGGCGGTGGGGGCTGACGACAATCCCTAGCTCCCTGATCCCCGCTTGGGCGATAGCCTCGATGCTGTAAAAGATCACGGGCTTGTTCGCTACGGGTATGAGATGCTTGGCGCCTGTATATGTCAGGGGACGCATCCGCGTGCCCTCACCGGCACAAAGAATGATCGCTTTCATTGTTTACGTATCATACCCAAAGACCCGATGACCCGCTAGGTACGTCCTCTCGACTGTGATCTCAGAGATATTCTTGGAGCGAGCGGGGTCTTGCGAGAGCACGATGAAATCGGCGAGCTTGCCCGGCTCCAGAGAGCCCATTCTTTGCTCTTGAAACGCTGCATATGCTGCATCAAGAGTGTACGCACGGATGGCTTCTTCGACTGAGATTCTTTGGTCTGGGTGCGGTGCGGTGACAGCGCAGTGCATCCC
>JBEPZC010000180.1:0-2422 GCA_041641035.1 Candidatus Bipolaricaulota bacterium | reverse complement strand
AAGAGCGATTCAAACTTTATCGTGCTTGACGTACGTACCCCTGAGGAGTATGCCCAGGGGCATCTGCCAGAAAAAACCCCAATGAATTTGGACTTTTACGCGCCAGATTTTCGCGAAAGGCTCTCGCGGCTCGACCGCGGCAAGACGTATTTGGTCTATTGCCGCACGGGCCATCGTTCTGGAGAGACAGTGCAAATGATGAGGGAACTCGGTTTCCGCAGGGTCTATGACTTAGAAGGGGGGATCATGGCCTGGCAGAGTGTCGGTCTCCCTCTTAAGATCGAGAAGTAAAGGAGGCCTCATGTCTGCGAAGAAGAACATCAGCTTTGTGAGCAATCCCATTGTCTGGATTGTGCTTATCGCTCTTGGTGTGGCTGGGGCGCTGATCGCGCTCACCTGGCTCTCATCGCGCCCGGTCAAGCCCCCTGCCCAAGAAACGACCGCACCAGCTCCTCCACCAACACAACAAGAACAGCCTCAGCCGCCCTCAGAGCCTGCTTTACCTCCCCCTCCACCGCTCGTCGAGAACATCCCTGAGCAGCCGACGCGGGGTGTCGCTGATGCTCCAGTGACGATCGTTGAATTCGCCGAATTTTATTGTCCGTACTGCGCGCGCCATCTCTTCCAAACCTTCCCCAAGATCGATGAAGAGTACATTCGTCCCGGGCTGGTTAAGTATGTCTTTCATAACTTGATCGTGCACGGGGAGGTCGCACAGTTGGCTGCCCAAGCGGGCGAATGCGCTCACGCTCAGGGGCACTTTTGGGAGTATCACGACCGGCTGTTTTATGTCATCTTTGAAGAAGGGAAAGGCCATCTCAACGAAGACGACCTGAAGGCGATAGCCAGAGAGCTGAGCTTGGACGAAGAAGCATTTGCAAGCTGTCTGAGGTCCGAGCAGGCTCAGGCCGAGATCAAGAAGGATCGGAAGATCTTAGAAGAGATGTTGGCGCAGGTCTCAGAAGCTGAGAGGCCCCGCTCTATTGGGACGCCGCTCTTTTTCATCAATGGGCACCCCTTAGTGGGGGCGTGGCCCTACGAGAAATTTAAGCAGATGATAGATGCCGAGCTGGCCAAGCAGGGGAAGTGAAGTAAGGAGGTTTACTATGCGGGAAGTCGTGATCGTTGGCGCGGTGCGCTGTGCGGTGGGGCGAGCCGGTCGGGGGGTCTTCAAAGAGACCCGTCCCGATGATTTGGCCGCAGCAGTCTTGCAAGCCCTCATAGAGCGCACCGGCGTCGACCCCAAGGAGATCGAAGATATCCGTCTGGGCTGTGCTATGCCCGAAGCTGAGCAGGGCATGAACGTCGCCCGCATCGCCCAGTTCCTGGCGAAGATCCCAGAGACCGTGCCCGCCTGTACGGTCAATCGCTTCTGTGCCTCGGGCTTGGAGTCCGTCGTCAACGGCTGTTATCAGATCGCTTACGGCGATGCCGATCTGATTATCGCTGGTGGGGTCGAGTCCATGAGCATGGTGCCGATGGGCGGCTACACCCCCAGACCCAACCCCAAGCTCGCTCAAGAGTTCCCCGAAGTCTACACCCCCATGGGGATCACTGCTGAGAACCTCGCTGAGAAGTATAAGATCTCGCGTGAAGACCAAGACAAGTTCGCCTACGAATCGCACATGAAGGCCGTGCGCGCCACAAGAGAAGGGCGCTTTCAGGACGAGATCGTGCCCTTGACCGTTCGAGTAGACGGCAAGACGATCACCCATACGGTGGACGAGACCATCCGTGCGGATACGACCCTGGAAGCGTTAGCGCAGCTCAAGCCTGTCTTTCGCGAGGGGGGCACGGTGACCGCGGGGAACTCTTCGCCCTTGACCGATGGCGCCTCGGCAGTGCTGATCGCATCGAAGCAGAAGGCGCGCTCATTGGGGTTGAAACCCTTAGCGCGGTTCGTCTCCGCGGCGGCGGCGGGCGTCCGCCCGGAGATCATGGGCATCGGTCCGGTCTATGCTATCCCCAAGGCTCTCAAGAAAGCAAAGCTCTCGCTCAGCGATATAGATCTCTTCGAGTTCAACGAGGCGTTTGCAGCCCAAGCATTGGCGGTCATTCGGGAGCTCAATCTGCCGATGGAGAAGGTCAACGTGAACGGTGGGGCTATTGCGTTGGGGCACGCCTTGGGGTCGTCGGGATCGCGGCTGTTGACGACGCTGGTGCACGAGATGCCCAGAAGAGACGCACAGTTTGGTGTGGTGACGATGTGCGTGGGCGGCGGCCAGGGGATGGCCGCGGTCTTCGAGAGAATCTAAAGAAGGGAGCGAACGATCATGCGTGAGATCAAGAGAGCCGCCGTGCTGGGAGCTGGCACGATGGGAACGGGGATCGCCGCGCTCTTGTCCGGCGTGGGCATCCAAGTCCATCTGCTGGACATCGTTCCGAAAGAATTGACGCCAGAAGAGAAAGCCAAGGGGCTCAC
>JBEPZC010000179.1:0-2441 GCA_041641035.1 Candidatus Bipolaricaulota bacterium | reverse complement strand
GCTGATCTGCACGCCCATAGCACCGCAAGCCTTGACGGGCATACGCCCATAGAGCAGCTGGTGCTCGTGCAACTCGCTGCTGATTTGGATCTCGTCTTCATCAGTGATCATGAGACGATTGCTGGGCATGAACTGTTCGCAAAGACCGCGCAGGCCCGTGGCATCCCCGCGATCTTGAGCGAAGAGATCACGACCCCGCAAGGCCACTGGAACGCTTATCCGCTCACGTGTGCTGTCACCTATGCCCCCGACAAGACCCCGAAAGATTACTTTGCGCAGGCGCGTGCCTGCGGCGCTCAAGTCATCCAAGCCAATCACCCTGGATCGAGCAGCGATGGGTACTTCGCGCTCCTGGGCACGGAGTTCTTCGATTATAATTTTGATGCCGTTGAGATCTTCAACGGCGAATTCGATCAGGGCGACGCCAGAGCTATCGAGCAGCTCTTCACCTTCTGGAACGAAGGGCGGCGCTATGTCGCCGTGGGCAATAGCGACGACCACGATTGGCTGGACTTTCGCTTCGAGCGCTACGGCCGCCCACGGACGTTCGTCCGTGTCGAGGGCGAGCTGACCACCGAAAAATGGATCTCCGCGTTGAAAGCCGGGCGAGCTTTTACGACTTACGGCCCCTTGGTGAATTTTACAGCTCAAGATGGCACAGCCCTCCCCGGCGATACGGTCGTTCTCGCTCGTGGGCAGGAGATCGCTCTGAAAGCTGAGCTCATGGTGCTCCCGCGCGATCCCTCTCAAGAAGAGCCGCGAATGCTCCAGTCAGCGCAGATCATCAAGAACGGCAAAGTCCTGAAGAATTTCAGTCTCGGCGAGGATCGCGCTGTGATCACACTCACAGACAAACCTACAGAGAAGAGCTGGTATGTCGTGCGGGTCGTAGCCGACGACGGCGATCAAGCTTACACAAATCCGATCTGGGTGGAGGTGCGCTAGGGCGTGACGACGATGCGCGCGTCCACCACGCGCGCCCCACGCCCCTTCTCCAAGACTAGTAACGGGTTGATGTCCAACTCCGCGATCTCTTCTATCTGAGTAGCGAGCTGCGACAGCCGCGCCAGACACTCAGCGATGGCGTCAATATCTGAAGGCGGCTCGCCGCGAAAGCCCTCTAAGATCTTAAAGCCCCGAATCTGGCGGATCATCCGTTGCACCCCGAGCTCGCGAATGGGCGCGATGCGAAACGTCACGTCGCGCAGCGCTTCCACATAAATGCCCCCAAGCCCAAACATCAACAGCGGGCCAAAGAGCGGGTCGCGCTTGAGCCCCAAGATCGTCTCCTTCCCCCCTTGGATGAACTCCTGCACGAAGACCCCCACGATCTGCGCCGTGGGCTTAGCTTGTGTGACGTCAGCGATCATCTGGCGATAGCTCTTGCGCAGCTCGGAGTCGCTCTGAATGTTGAGCTTGACGCCACCGACATCGAACTTGTGCACGATATCAGGCGAGACGATCTTGAGCACCACAGGGTAGCCGATCTGGCGTGCTGCTTGCAGGGCTTCTTCTTCGGTCGTGGCGAGGCGATAGTGCAGCACGGGGAAGCCATACGCTTTTAAGAGGTCGTGAGCCTCTGGCTCCAGCAACAGTGAGCGACCGTCTTGCTTCGCACGGGCGATAATCTCCCGAACTTGCTCGATCTGAACGTCTGTGAAGACTCGATATTCCGTGCGCGGACGATGCACCCACTCGTGGTAGCGGGCCATGGCAGCCAGCGCCCGCGCTGCCCGCTCTGGGAAACTATAGGTTGGGATATTCACTTCCTCTAAGATCTCTATGGCCGGCCGAGCGTCGGTGACCGCCATCAGGCACGTCAGCACGGGTTTATCGCTTCGGGCCTGCTGTACCGCACGCACGATGTTCCGCGCAATGTTCTCTAAGCTCATCAGGATATGCGGCGCGGCGATGACGATCACGCCATGCACAGTAGGGTCAGCCAAGACCGTGCGCACTATAGTTTCGTAACGCAGCTCGTTGGGTTCGCCGGTCATGTCGACGGGGTTGGTGACATTGACCGTGGGCGGCAGAAGCTCGCGCAGGTGGTGCACGGTTCCTTCGGAGAACTCCGCCAGCTGCAGGCCGTATCTCACAGCGGCGTCCGTTGCCAAGATCCCCGCGCCTCCGGCGTTCGTCACTATCGCGATGCTCTTGCCCTTGGGCAAGGGCTGCTGCGCAAACGCCACGGCGTAGTCGAACAGCTCCTCGATGGTCTCGACCCTGAGCACGCCCGACTGCATGAAGACCGAATCGTAGACTTCGTCGGAGCCGGCGAGCGCTCCCGTATGGGAAGTCGCGGCCTTGGCCCCTTCGAGGGTCCGCCCCGATTTGATCGCTAAGATGGGTATTTTCTTGGGGCGCTCGCTGGTGATCTCCGTAGCGAGTCTGTGAAATCCTTGGGGGTCTTCCAAATCTTCGACGTAGAGCAAGACGACGTC
>JBEPZC010000178.1:0-2446 GCA_041641035.1 Candidatus Bipolaricaulota bacterium | reverse complement strand
ATCGTACTGAGCATGAGCACGAAGAACGCCGACGCTGTGGTGAAGAACGCGGCAAAGAGCGCCTCCCCCGTGCGCGCCGTCGCACGAGCTAAGTCTCCTTCTTCCCGGAAGCGCTGCATCAAGTGAATAGCATAGTCTACTCCCAAGCCGATGCTGATCGCCGCGACGATGGCCGTCGCCGCGTTCAGCTCCAGTTTAAGCAAACTCACTGTACCCAAGACCAACCCCGTCACAAGCACCATCGGGAAGAGCCCTAGCAATCCCCCCAAGACCGAACGCAGGGCCACAGCCATCACCATAAAACAGAGCACAAATGAGATCGCCAGCGATTGCGTCAGCGATTGATGGAGGGCATTGAGCCCAAGCTCCTCGACGAAGGGGACTCCCGTCAGGTTGGCTGCGATCCCTAACCCTTGGAGCTTGCTGATGACAGGGGCTAATCTCTGAGAGATATCGTGCGCGACACGCCGCACTCCCTCTTGGTCAGAGAACCTCATTGTATTGATCCGCACGATGGTCTTCTCAGAAGCATAGATGGGAAGCAGATATGCTTCCGCCCGCTGGCGCAGGGAGTCCTTCGCCAAGACTTCACTCAAAAGCCACCGATATGCCCCGTCGGGATCGCTGACAAAGCGATCTATAAACCCCTGAGCAAGCTGAGAGTTGGCCGCGCGCACGTCTTCTAAATAGTGCGCAATGCTCGTCACAGTATGGGCATAGGGTGATGCGGCTAACGCTTCGGGGATATCTTTAAGCAGGACGCGCATCACCTCGAGCCGCGCGATCTCCCCCGTCAAGACGAGCTGCACTTCGTCGTAGGTGCGAAACTCTTGGTTGATCTGCGTATAGAGAACGACCGTGGGATAGTGTGGGGGCAGGAGCCGACGATAGTCGACGGTGTACGTTTGAAACGCCCGGCCTTCCCAGTAGCCAGCAGCCCCAAGGAGCAGTCCCCCCAGCAAGACGACGGCCATCATAGCGCGCCTACTCAAAAGCTGCACGTACTGACCAAGTCCGAGGCTGAGCAGGCTCGCTTGTGGGTGGGCAAAGATTCTCCGAGCACCGGGCCATTGCTCGGTGCGCGGCCCTTCTGAAAAGATCTGTTTCAGCGCGGGGATGAGCGTCACAGTTATTATGAAAGCGCTGAGCACCGAGATCGCAGAGAGCAAGCCAAACCATCGGATCGGCGGGCTGGGGGCAAAGAAGAGCGCTGTAAACCCCATAATCGTTGTAGCAGTGGTGAGGGCTATCGCCCGACCGGTGCGCGCTAAGGCGATCTTGATCGCTTGCGGCCCTGTCTGCTTCTTGCATCGCTCTTCTTCATAGCGATGTAATAAGTGAATGGCGTAGTCGTCGCCAATGCCCATGAGCAAGGGGAAGACGGCTGCCATCAAGAAGTTGACGGGAATCCCCAAAAAACCGAGCACCCCGAACGCCCAGATCCCCGATAGCCCTACAACCCCTAATGTGAGATACAAACTCGCTAAGGGCTTGTATGTCACGAGCACTAAGAGCGCTAATGCCCCCGTGAGCACGAGATCAACGGGCAGGGCCGCTCCAGAGAAGAGCTCAGGGCTGAACGCCCCGAACGTCACCCCTGCAATTAAGAGAAAGACTAGCCCTATCTCCGACGGGCGCGTCAATCGAAAGACCCACAGCAGTGTCAGCGCAATCACGGCGAAGACGAGAGGGGTCAGTCTGCGAAGATCGCGTTGGGTCGTCTGATTGAAGATATCGAGGGTCTCGCCGTAACTGACCAGCCCGATCTCCAGAGCGACAGCGCGCTCTTGGATGGGTTTGAGCGCCGCGAGCGCCTGGCGCGAGACTGCGACAATATCAGCATCTTTAGCGATATTTGCCGTGGCGAGAGCTGTGCCCGCCAGCGACGTGAACTTCTTCAGTAGAGCCATGCGCTGGAACGCCATGCGAATAATCTCCGTGAACGAGTAGCCCAGCTCATCGCCCTCGGTGGGCAGACTATAGAAGCGTCGGTCGCCACCGTGAAGTTCTTGGCGCACGAACTTGACAAAATCGGGAATCCCCTGGGCAGAGACGATCCCCGGCACGGCGCGCAGCGCTTGGAGCACGGCCTCCATCTCGAGGATCGCCTCAGGAGACTCGATAGAGAAATTCTCTTTTGGCGCAAAGCGCACGGCAATCACGTGCGAGAAGCTCGCGATGCCGAACTCACGCTCGATCTCCTGAAAGAGCCGCACCGTCGGGTGATCAGGCAAGAACTCTTGAGGATCGTTGGCGACTCTCAGTCTTGTGAGGCCCACGGCACAGAGGGCCGTGATCACCGCAATCACAATGAGAACGACCCACGGCCCTCGTGCCCACAAAACACGCTGCATATGTTACGATGGCATCGTTAAGATCAATAACCCCACGACGCCGCGCAAGTCGGTGCGCACCTCTATATCTAAGACGCGCCCATTGATCTTTC
>JBEPZC010000177.1:0-2446 GCA_041641035.1 Candidatus Bipolaricaulota bacterium | reverse complement strand
AAGAGCTGCTCACCCTCGATCAAGATCTTATTTTTGAGTGAGACCGGCTGGTTATTGAGGAAGAGCTGAGGGGCCTGTGCCGGTGTGGCCTGCACACCGACGACCAGCACAAGCGCGGCAAACACAAAGAGTCGGACTATCCGGCCGATGGCTCTTCCTCCACGTGGACGCGAATGCTCGCCGTAATGTCTTTATAGAGAGAGATCTTCACAGCGTGGACGCCCAGGGATTCGATGGGCGCATCGAGTGTGATCTTGTCTTTAGGGATCTCGATATTGAGCTTTTGCAGGATCTGTTCGGCGATCTCTTCGCGGCGTACAGAGCTATAGAGCTTGCCGTCGTGGGCCTTGCGCTGGAAGGTCAGGGTGAAGCCGTCGAGCTTCGCTTGAGCGGCGCGGGCCCACTCTTCGCGCTGTTTGAGCTCCAGCTCGCGGCGCTCGCGCACCTTCTTGAACTGATTGATATAATGCGGTGTGGGCGGGACGGCAAGTTTCCTCGGGAACAGATAATTGCGCGCGTACCCGTCAGCGACCTTGACGATATCCCCAGGCTCGCCTAACTTTTCGACGCTTTGGGTCAGCAAGACTTCGATCATACGGGATTCCTCCTGGTGAGTACAGTTGGGATTGGCCCCATTGTACCGACCAGCCTGACGATACGCAACATCGCGCTGCTTGAGTGCGCAGCACTCTCTATGCTATAGTACCCCCAGGGTGATCCCCAATGACCGATGTCCTGTCGGCGCTAGGAAGGCGTACCTTGGTGATGGGAATTCTGAACGTGACGCCGGATTCGTTCTCTGACGGGGGACAATTTTTCAGTCTGGAAAGCGCTCTGGAGCGTGCGCGCCAGCTCATTCGTGAGGGCGCAGATATTCTCGATATTGGGGGAGAGTCGAGCCGTCCAGGGGCGCAGCCCGTCCCCGCTGAAGAAGAACTTCGTCGGGTCATTCCCGTCATCCGTGCGATCCGCGCAGAGTCTAATGTGCCCATCTCTGTTGACACGTATAAAGCTTCTGTGGCGGAAGCGGCTTTGGAAGCTGGTGCAAATATGGTGAACGACATCAGCGCGTTGCGCTTCGACCCTCAGATGGTCTCGGTCGTCGCTCGTGCCCGCGTCCCCGTCGTGCTGATGCACATGCAAGGCGAGCCGAGGACAATGCAGCAGAACCCCGTCTACACAGACGTCGTGCGGGAGATCAAAGAGTTCTTAGCGGAGCGCATCGCGTTTGCTGTCGCGTGTGGCGTGAAGAGGGAGCGCATCCTTATTGATCCGGGGATCGGCTTTGGCAAGACGGTCGCGCATAATATCGAGATTCTGCGGCGCTTGGGTGAGCTGACAGAACTCCACTGCCCCATTGTCATCGGGACATCGAGGAAGTCTTTTATCGGGTGGCTGGGGGGCACAGGGGCTGAGCCGCTGCCTGTAGACAAGCGATTGGAAGGGACGATCGCGAGCAACGTGATCGCGGTGTTGAACGGGGCGCAGGTGGTGCGGGTGCATGACGTGGCCCCCCTCAAGAGGGCATTAGCAATTGTTGATGCCGTGCGCTATGATTGACTCAGAAGCGAGGCATGAGACCATGGCGATCAATTTGAAGAAGTTGCGTGAGGTTCCTGGGCGAATTTTCCCCGTTGATGAGGTCTATCCGGAATTGGCTGTCACCCCGAAGCACTGGTTTGGTGTGCGGGGAAAGGTGCACGTATATGGGCAGGCCGTGCACCGTGATCACGCGATCTTTCTCGATCTGCGCATTCAGGCGATGGCGGTGCAGCAGTGCAGCCGTTGCTTGGCGGACGTGATCTCGCCGCTCGATTGGGAGGAGCATATGGAGTTTCAGCCTGAAGAGAGTGGGAATTTCTTGGAGCGCGAGGCGTTCACATACAGCCTCCAGGATACGGAGTTGAGCTTGCAGCCGTATATCGTTGGGCTGATTGGCAGTGTGCTCGATCCCAGGCCGTTGTGTCGGCCTGACTGTAAGGGGCTGTGTCCCGTCTGTGGGCAGGATCTGAATGTACGCGACTGTGGGTGCGCGGCGCGCCGCGAGGGCGATCCACGCTTGCAGGTCTTCAAAGAGCTTCTGAGATAGCGCGATGCGCGTTCTGGGGATAGACCCTGGTCTAGCGACCACAGGATATGCGGTCTTGGAGTCTGAGGATCGGCGTTTTCGTGTGCTGGAAGCGGGCGTGATCCGCACCCCAGCCGATACGCCTCTGCCCCAACGATTGCACACGCTCTACGAAGACACACGGCGCTTGCTCCGAGAGTATCATCCGGATGCGTTAGCGATAGAAGAGCTGTTCTTCGCGCAGAACCGCACCACGGCAATGGCCGTCGCTCAAGCCCGTGGGGTCGTCTTGTTAGCAGCTCATGATCTTGCTGAGCTGAAGGGCTACACGCCGTTGCAGATTAAGCTGCGCATTGCTGGCTACGGCCGCGCCAAAAA
>JBEPZC010000176.1:0-2485 GCA_041641035.1 Candidatus Bipolaricaulota bacterium | reverse complement strand
CAGCTCAATATCGTCCAGGCGATCAACGATGCGCTGCGCACTGAGATGCGTCGCGACCCGACTGTTGTTGTGATGGGAGAGGATGTCGGGGTCAACGGTGGGGTCTTTCGTGTGACAGAGAATCTGTACAAAGAGTTTGGGCCGGATCGGGTGATTGACACGCCGTTGGCGGAGTCAGGGATTGTGGGGACGGCGATAGGGATGGCTATTAATGGGCTGAAGCCTGTGGCCGAGATACAGTTTGACGGTTTTATGGCGCCTGCGTTTGATCAGATTATTTCGCATGCGGCGCGGATTCGGTGGAGGTCGCGGGGGCGCTTCCATGTGCCCTTGGTCATTCGCGCACCCTACGGCGGCGGCATCCGCGGCCCAGAACTTCATTCTGAAAGCCCCGAAGCATATTACGCCCACACTCCGGGGCTGAAGATCGTCATCCCCTCAAACCCCTACGATGCCAAAGGGCTCTTAATTGCTGCGATTCGCGACCCTGACCCCGTGATCTATTTGGAGCCCAAGAGGCTCTACCGCGCCTTCCGACAAGAGGTTCCTGAGGAAGATTATGTTGTCCCCATCGGGAAGGCTCGCCTCGCTCGTGAGGGCACTGACGTCACGGTAATCGCGTGGGGCGCGATGATCCCCATTGCGCTCAGCGCTGCCGAGAAGATGGCCTCGCGCAACGTGAGCGTCGAGGTGATCGATGTCAGAACGCTTGTTCCATTAGATAGGGAGACGGTGATAGAATCGGTGAAGAAGACAGGGCGGTGCGTCATCCTCCATGAGGCCCCTCGAACGTGCGGTTTTGGTTCAGAGCTGGCTGCCTTGGTCAACGATGCAGCCTTTGAGTATCTCAAAGCCCCGATTGTGCGCGTGACTGGCCCCGATACGGCCATCCCACAGGCGCGCCTAGAAGATTACTATTTGCCCGATCCCGGACGCTGTGTACGAAGCATCGAGAGAGTATTGAGCTACTGAAAGGGTGATCTGTATGCCCCAGATGACACTCGTCCAGGCGATCAACGATGCGCTGCGCACTGAGATGCGTCGCGACCCGACTGTTGTTGTGATGGGAGAGGATGTCGGGGTCAACGGTGGGGTCTTTCGTGTGACAGAGAATCTGTACAAAGAGTTTGGGCCGGATCGGGTGATTGACACGCCGTTGGCGGAGTCAGGGATTGTGGGGACGGCGATAGGGATGGCTATTAATGGGCTGAAGCCTGTGGCCGAGATACAGTTTGACGGTTTTATGGCGCCTGCGTTTGATCAGATTATTTCGCATGCGGCGCGGATTCGGTGGAGGTCGCGGGGGCGCTTCCATGTGCCCTTGGTCATTCGCGCACCCTACGGCGGCGGCATCCGGGCGCTTGAACATCATTCTGAAGCCCCGGAAGCGTATTATGTGCACACCCCTGGTTTGAAAGTCGTCATCCCCTCTAATCCTTACGACGCTAAGGGGTTGCTCCTCTCGGCGATCAGAGATCCCGATCCCGTCATCTTCTTCGAGCCCAAGAGGCTCTATCGCGCGTTTCGTCAAGAGGTCCCTGAGGGCGACTACACCGTCCCCATCGGGAAGGCATCGGTTGTGCGTGAGGGCACTGACGTCACAGTGATCTCATGGGGTGCGATGGTGCGGGTCTGCCTTCAAGCGATTGAACAATTAGAAAGAGTCAGCGTTGAGCTGATAGATTTGCGCACGCTTTCGCCCTTAGACATCGAGACCATTTTGAATTCAGTGACGAAGACCGGACGAGTCGTGATCGTTCAAGAAGCTCCCAGAATGTGTAGTGTGAGCTCGGAGCTGACGGCGCTCATCAATGAGCGATCGCTCTTACAGCTACAAGCCCCAGTGGTGCGCGTGACGGGCTACGATACACATATACCCTATCTCACTATGGAGCAGTATTATCTGCCCGATGCGGGGCGCGTGAAGAAGGGCATTGAAAGGGTTTTGAACTTTTAAGGGAGTTGATCGTATGGTCGTGGGCGAGATCGCCACGGGGACAGAATTATTGATCGTAGGCGGTGGGCCGGGCGGCTATGTCGCTGCTATTCGGGCTGCTCAGCTTGGCAAAGACGTGACCCTCGTCGAGAAAGACGAGCTAGGAGGGGTCTGTCTCAACGTCGGCTGCATCCCGTCTAAGGCGCTGATCTACGCATCGTATCTCTATGAGAAGATCAAGCATGCCGAGGCGTTTGGCATCTCCGTGAAGGACATTCACATAGATATAGAACGCCTGCAAGCGTGGAAAGAGAGCGTCGTCAAAAGATTGACTGGGGGCGTCAAGCAGCTCTGCGAGGGCAATGGGGTGAATATTCTCAAGGGCAAGGCGACGTTCGTCTCGGCGAAAAAATGTCTAGTTGAGGGCGAGCACGGCGCTCAGACGATCGAGTTCAAAGACTGTATCATCGCGACGGGGTCTGTGCCCATGACCATCCCTGGCTTTGAGATAGACGGCGAAACCGTCATTGACTCGACAGGTGCGCTGGC
>JBEPZC010000175.1:0-2521 GCA_041641035.1 Candidatus Bipolaricaulota bacterium | reverse complement strand
GCATCATCCGACACCCCTATCCCAAAAAGTTTGGCGGTGGTCACCGACCACCAGCAGGTAAGTCTACATCCTGGGCCGGGGGGATGTCAAAAAATTTTCGCGGTTGCAAAACTCACGATTTTATTGTATTATTTCAGCAAATCTTATGATGGTACTCGGCATCGAGACGAGCCACCAGCACAGCAGCATCGGCCTCTCCAGCGATGGACAGCTCACAGGTGATCTGCTCTTCCCTGCTAGCCCCGCTGAACGGCTCCTGCCCGCTTTGGAGAGCTTACTCTCCCTTACTCATCGTGAGCGACGTCATATAGAACTGATCGCGGTAGCGTTGGGGCCGGGGTCGTTCACGAGCTTACGCATTGGGCTAGCCGTGGGCAAAGGGCTCGCTCAAGCCCTGCACATCCCCATCGTGGGGGTGCCAAGCATGGCTGCTTATGCTGAAAAAGTCTCGTTTCTCCCAGGGAAAGTCTGTGTCGTGCTGCCGGATCGGCGCGACTTGGTCTATTATGCCCTTTACGAGAATAATTCTCAAATCACCCCGGAGATGTCCAGCACTGTCACAGCCCTGCAAGAGCAGCTAGGGCAGATAGCTGATCTGGCGCTCTGTATAGGCCCGGGAGCCGAGCGCCATCGCGCGGCCTTCGAGCCCATCGTGACCGTCGCTCCCACGGCGCTCAACCAACCCTCCGGCGCGGTGATCGCTCGGCTTGGTGCTCACAAATACGGTCAGTCTCATCTTGATGAGCTGTGGACGTTAGAACCGCTCTATGTGCAAAAGCTTCGAGTAGAGAGCGTACCTTAAAGAAAGGAGCTTTATGAAAGTGTTGGTCTGCGTCAAGCGCGTTCCGGACACCGGCGGCGGGTTTAAGCTAACGGCCGACGGGATGCACGTGGACACCACGAACTTGGGGTTCACCGTCAGCCCCCACGAAGAATGCGCTATCGAGGAAGCCATTCGTATCGTAGAGAAGCACGGGGGCAGCTCGACCGTGCTGACCCTAGGCCCTCTGGCGGCTCAAGAGCAGTTGCGCGAAGCGATCGCCAAGGGGATCAATAGCGCGATCTTACTAGAAGCCGAAGACTACGAGTCGTGGGACCCTGCAGCGACAGCTCACGCGATCGCCGAGACCGTCAAGCCCTTGGGGTTCGATATCCTGCTCTTTGGGAACGAATCTGCCGATACGTGCAATTACCAAGTCGGGCTTCGCGTCGCGCATCTTTTGGATCTACCGTGTGTGACCGGCATTAAAGCCCTCGAGATCCACAACGGAAAGGCGATCGCCAAACGCGAGGTCAAAGAGGGCTGGGAGGTCTACGAAGTCCCGCTCCCAGCAGTCTTCACCGTGAAAGAGGGCATCAATACCCCTCGGCACCCCAGCTTGCGCGGGATCATGAGCGCCAAAAAAGTCCCCATCGAGCAGAAGAAAGTGACAAGACCCGCACCGCACTTAGTGCGCAAAGGGCTGAAAAAGCCCCAAGAGGGACGACAACTCGAAATCTTAGGCCAGGGGCTGGAGGCCGTACCTAAGGTCATAGAGAAACTCCGGGAACTGGGGGCGATCTGATATGTTAGCTATTCTCGAAACAGTCAAGCAGGCTCTCTCGGAGGCGTCTTTAGAGACCCTCACGGCAGCACGTGATCTGGCCCAGAAGACCAACGACTCTGTGACGGCTCTCTTGATTGGCAAAGGGGTGCAGGCGCTTGCGCCCACCCTCAAGGGCATTCAGACCGTGCTCGTCGCTGAAGACCAAAAGCTCGACAGCTACATTCCTGAGGCGTTCGCCAAGATCGTCTTGGAAGCGATCACGCGAACGTCCCCTAAGATCGTCTTGGCTCCTGGAACGGAGTGCGGGAATGATTTGATCGCGCGTGTTTCTGCGCGGCTTGATGTGAGTGCGGCCACAAATTGCACGGAGTTCTTCGTAGAGAACGGCGCGTTGAAGAGAGTGACGCGCTCCAACTGGGGCGGCAGCCTCTTAGAAGAAGTCGAGATCCTCAGCAGTCCAATTCTGCTGACGCTCCAGCCCCATGCGATCCCTGCGCAGAGCGCCGATGGCCCTGCGCCGGCCATTGAGACCCTCTCGGTCGCGCTCAGCGAGAAGGACTTCCGCGTGCGAGTGAAAGAGCTCATCCCCAGCGAGAAAAAGGGCATCTCCCTCACCGACGCGAAAGTAGTCATTGGCGGCGGGCGGGGCATGGGCAGTGCGGAAGCATTCAAGATGCTCGAAGAGCTTGCGAGCTTGCTGAATAACGCTGCCGTCGGCGCCACGCGCGTCGCAACGAATAACAATTGGCGGCCACACTCCGACCAGATCGGCCAGACGGGGGCCCAGATCGCCCCGGATCTCTATATCGCGTGCGGGATCTCCGGAGCGATCCAGCACATGGTCGGCTGCAAGAACTCCAAGAAGATCTTGGCGATCAATAAAGACCCCGAAGCGCCGATCTTCCAGCGAGCTGACTACGGCGTCATCGGCGATCTCCATCAGATCGTCCCCGCGCTGATCGCCGAGCTCAAGA
>JBEPZC010000174.1:0-2523 GCA_041641035.1 Candidatus Bipolaricaulota bacterium | reverse complement strand
GATGGTCTCAGACCCTGACAGTAGGCCAGATCTTCAAGCTCGGTATGGGGTTTTAGCTACCTTCACACACAAGGGGGCGTGCGACCGTACGCCCCCTATTTTTCTTTACCCTTCACAAGTTCTCCACTGGATGCCCCAACTCACTGTGAACGCTATGCCCATCAGCTTTTCACAAGAGAGCCTTCAGGGCAACGCCACGCTCTCCCTAGGGATCAGCCTCCCCTTCGGCACAACGGTGCGCCTTAGCTACACCGGAAGCATAAGCTACGCCACCGGGAATTTCCGGGGTTCCCTTAGCGCGGCTTCGCTCTCGCATAAGAGAGATTCCTTGCGACCTATGGACTGGAGAAGATGCCTTCCTGGCAAGCCCCAGTTGCCAAAGAAGAGATAAAGAGCCTAGCCGAAGTGCTCCTGCATGGAGAGATCACCCCACAAGTCCCAGCTAAAGATGCGCGGGTGCGCCGCGCGATGCAGCACGTTGCAGAAGCCGAGCGCCTTTTGAGCAAAGCCCAGCAAGAGACGCTGCCCCACGTTGGGCTCACGGCAAGCTATGACCCCCAAAACGGCAACTGGATCGTGGGTCTCAACGTCTGCCACAGCGAAGCGTATAGCCAGCTCGATGTGCTCGCCCTTGAGGGCGAGCTGATCGCTCTGCAACAGGCGATGAAGGAGCAGCAGCGAGCGCGCGGGCTGCTCAGCCCTATCATTGCGCAGGCGCTCATGAACGATCCTGCGATTCTATTAGCCGATATCTGCCGGTGACGACTGCGGCCCTGATCGCGTCGTTCAGCGGATGGCCGCTGATCATTCCTTCCTATGGTGTCATTTTAGCTCTGGGGTTTTCATTGATAGTTGGGCTGATCTTTGGGGTCTATCCGGCGGCGCGGGCAGCGCGGCTCGATCCCGTCGAGGCGCTGCGCTATGAGTGAGATCACCGCCGCCTAAATTTTTTCTCAAGCTCCTCAAGCGAATATGCTAGGACTATCGGACGCCCGTGCGGGCAACTGTAGGGGTTCTGCGTCTGCTTGAGCTGCCCAATGAGTTCCGTCATCTCTTCAGGTCGTAACGGCTTGTTCTTCACCACGGCGCTCTCACACGCCACGCGCGCAGCCAATGTCTTGGCTAACTCTTCCAGAGTCGGCTCGGCCTCCTGCTCCAGCACCGCGAGCACGCGCTCGATCGTCTCTCCAAATTCTCTCTTGCTCCACTCGCTGGTCAGCACCTGCGGCCAATCTCTCAGAATAAACGTCCCTCCGCCAAAATGCTCAATCCCAATCCCTACGCGCTCGTCCAAATCTTTAAGATGCTCCACGAGCAACTCAGCTTTGTCTGGAGGCATCTCAATCGTTACGGGAATCAAGAGTCTTTGTCGAATGACCCGTTGCTCTTTGAGCTGAGCGAGAAATTTTTCGTAGAGGATCCGTTCATGAGCGACGTGCTGATCAACGATCTCCAACCCAGACTCGGTTTGCACTAAGATATATGTGCCGTGGAGCTGACCGAGAATGCGAAAGCTTGGCGCGCGCTCAGGAGGAGAGACAGAAGGAGGCACGAGGGGCTGCTGGCGAAGTTCGGTGAGCTCCTTGCGTAAACTGAACTCTTCTCTCTGCTCTGGTCTGCTCTCTGAGTCTCGGTGGGGAGGAGCCAGGGAAAGGCTTGGCTTCTCTAAGCGTGGCACCGCGTGAGCGGACGTCAACGCTTTCGTGATGGCTTGCTTCACGACCGCTTGGACTTTGATCGGCTCAGCGAAGCGCACTTCGGCCTTCTGGGGATGGACGTTCACATCCACGGCGCGCGGGTCGATCTCGATAAATAGAAAGATATATGGGTGTTGATCGCTCTTAAGAGCGCTCTCATATGCTTGAGAGATCGCGTAATTGATCTGAGTATCTTTGATAAAGCGCCCGTTGACGAAGAGAAACTGTTCGGTGCGGTCGGGGCGCGTGAGCTGGGATGGGCTGACGAGGCCTCGCACGGTTATCCCAGGGATCGTTGTGTGCACATCGAGCAGGGCGCGCGCAAGATCAGCAGTATACAGCCGCGCGATGGTCTGGCGCAGATCGTTGCTTGGGGGAAGCTCAAGGACGGTCTTCTTGTTGTGCTCCAGGCGAAAGTGCACGTTGGGGTATGCAAGGGCGAAGCGCTTCACAACGCGCACGATGTGAAAGAACTCGGTCTTTTCAGATTTTAAAAACTTCCTGCGCGCGGGGACGTTAAAGAAAAGCTCTCGGACATCCACCGTCGTGCCCCGGGCGCGTCCAGCAGCTTTGACTGAGAGAACTCGCCCGCCCTCGACCTCAACGTGGACGCCTTCGGGGGATTCGTCGCTCTTGCTCGTGATGCTGGTCTTGGAGACCTCAACGATGCTCGCTAACGCTTCCCCACGAAAGCCCAGTGTCTGAATGTGAAAGAGATCGTCTTCGGAAGAGATTTTGCTCGTCGTATGGCGCTGGATAGCTAAGAGCAAATCTTCTTGGGTCATGCCCTCGCCGTCGTCGGCCACACAGAGTCGGCGTTGGCCCC